>CACNQW010000003.1 GCA_902622745.1 uncultured SAR116 cluster alpha proteobacterium | reverse complement strand
TTTAAATCACATTCAGAAATTGTTTTTACTGATAAATTCACGACAGATACAAACTGGAAGATGATAACAGATCAGGTTATGGGGGGCATTTCTCAAGGTCAATTTAATTTCCAAAAAATAGGTTATGATGACGCTGTAATTTTAACTGGCAAAGTATCTACAAAAAATAATGGTGGTTTTATTCAAATTAGAAGAAATTTAAATAATGTTAACTTAAACAACGTAAAAAAAGTAGTAATTATCGCTAAAGGAAATGATGAGAAATATTTCATTCACTTGAGAACAAGTTTTACTATTTTACCATGGCAATATTATCAGTCATCATTTGTTGTTGAAAATAATTTTAAAAACTTTGTTTTACCGTTAAGTGATTTCAAAAGGTCTGGATATCTTTTACCAACAAGGATTAACCCTAATAATATTAAGTCAATTGGAATAGTAGCCTTTGGCAAAGACTATAATGCAGAATTAATTGTTAAAGAAATAAGTTTTGTAAAGTAATTTTATAAAGTTATTATATTATTTCATTATAGTTATCTTTTAAGTCTAAGATACTTTTTAAAATCACCTCCGAACCTTTTTTAATATTAATACTTTCTGTAAATTCCTCTGGGCAATGACTTAAACCGTTTTGACATGGTATGAAAATTATTGATGCTTTTGAAACTTTTGCTAAATGGGCTGTATCATGACCAGCTCCACTATCCATCATCATAAATGTAAAGTATAAGTCATTTACTGATTTTTTTAAACTTTCATTTAAAGTTTTGTTCATCTCTATGTAAGGTGAATTCATAAGATCTTGAAAATTAATTTTTAAATTTCCCACTTTTTTTAATTTTACAATTTCTTTGTTTAATTGATTTAAAAAAAAATCTCTTGATGTTTTATTTACAACTCGTAAATCAATTATAAATTCTACATCAGAAGGTATAATCGTCACATAATTTGGAGAGACTTCAATTTTTCCAACTGTTGCAACAAAATGTCTATTATCTTTTTGTGAGATTTCTTTTGCTAATTTATTAATAAATATTATCAATTTCGATGCTACAACTAAAGCATCTTTTCTATTTTCCATCAAAGTGGTTCCGCTATGACCAGCTTGACCTTCAATTAAAATTTTATGTCTTGAGATATTGGGCATCGATTCTACTATCCCAATGTCAATTCCTTTATTTTCTAAAATAGTACCTTGTTCTATATGAAGTTCAAAGCATGCTAAAACATTTTGAAATTGATTTGATAATTTATCAATATTATTTGTGTTGCCTCCAATTCTATTAATTTCGTCTTTTAGCAAAATTCCTTTAGAATTTTTACTATTAAGCATTTCTTCACTTAAAGCACCACATATTCCCCTAGAACCAATACAAGACATATTCCAATCATTGAGTTCTTCACCTAGATAATCATAAACTTCAATGTCAAAAGGTAATTCTATGTCGTTATCTGACAAATATTTTATGATAGAAAGGCCCGAAATAACTCCTGCAACGCCATCATACTTGCCTCCATAAGCTACTGTATCTATATGAGATCCAATTAATATTTTTTTAGAGGTGTTAGCACTTGATTTATAGATGCCAACTAAATTACCTGCTTCATCTACCTTAGTAATTAAATTTAGTTCTTTAAACTTTTGAGTTAGCCAAACTCTTCCTTGAATAAATTCATCACTAAAAACTAATCGAGTAAAAGGTCTATCTTTCTCAGTACAGTTTGCTAACTGAGAAATACATTTTTTAATAAAATTTAGATCAACAAAACTCATATTTAAAAAAATTAATGTTAGTTTAATTTAGTTTTTGGTAGGGATACCCGGAATCGAACCGGGAAGCCTTGCGGCACTGGTTTTTGAGACCAGCGTGTTTACCTATTTCACCATATCCCCAAATATAATTCTTTAATAAATATCATATTAGTATAATTATACGGATGTGAAAACCAAAATCAAAATTACAAATACCCCTTTTTTTGCGAAACTAATTGAACAATCTAAGTCAGTTTATGCAAAAATATTACTCTATTTTATTTCTTTCATAGAAGCTATTTTTTTTCCTATTCCAGTAGATCCTTTATTGGCAATATTAGTATTAAATAACAAACAAAAATATATTGAACTTACTATTTTTTGTACATTAGCTTCAGTAATTGGGGGATTAGTTGGTTGGCTTTTGGGTTATTTTATAGGAGAAGAAATAGAAGAGCTTCTTACTATTATTCCATGGATTAAAGATGATAGCTTTAATGCTGTTAAAACAGCTTTTGATGAGCACGGTATTTTAATTATATTTTTAGGAGCATTTACACCTTTGCCATTTAAAATAATTTCAGTAACAAGTGGTGTCTTTCATATAAACATTGCAGTGTTTTTTGTTATGTCTTTGATTGGAAGAGGGTTAAGATTTTTTTTAGTAAGTTTAATTGTTAAAATTTTTGGTGATAAAGGAATTTTTCTTTTAAAAAAACATACTTTCGTATTTTCTACTTTATTTGGATTAATTCTGGTTCTATTGTATTTTATATTTATTTAAATATGAAAACTATATCTAATAATTTAAATGCAACTCTATCTTTGTTACTATCCTCAGGCTTGCTACTTGGGGCATATTTTTTAGAGTTTTATCTCTCCCTTATCCCTTGTGATTTATGTATTAAACAAAGAATAGTTCATGCATCTATATTAATTTTAAGTTTATTAGTATTCCCATTATATACATTTTACAAATTAAAGTTCATTATTTTATCAATATTGAATGTACTTTGGTTAGGCAGCTCAATTTTAGCTTTTTACCACTTTGGTATTGAAAAAAATCTTTGGCAAGGATTTTCAGAATGTAGCTCCAATTTAATATTTAATGAAAATACTTTGGATCAATTATTATCAAAAAGTCCTATAAGATGTGACGAAATACAATTTGAATTGCTTAATATTAGTTTAGCTGGATGGAACGGAATTTTATCTATAAGTATCTTTATTATTTTATCATATTTATTATATAAAAAGATATGGAGAGAAAATGAAAAACAAATTAGATAAAATTTTACGTGTTGATCATGCTGGTGAAGTTGGTGCAGCCAAAATATATGAGGGTCAATTAAAGGTATTAGGAAAAACTGATGTTGGTCCAATGATACAACATATGAAAGATCAAGAAAAAGAACATTTAGATACCTTTCATGATCTTTTAAATGAACATGAGGTAAGACCAACTATAATGTTACCTATTTGGAACCTTGCTGGATACGGATTAGGTGTAATTTCTGCTGCAATGGGCAAAAAAGCTGCAATGGCCTGTACAATTGCTGTTGAAGAAGTAATTGGGAAGCATTATGAAAAACAAGCAGACCAATTAACAGAAGAAAAATATCAAGCTCTTAAAAAAAAGCTTCTTAAGTTTAGAGATAACGAATTAGAACACAAAGACATTGCAATTGATCATGATGGACGGGAAACACCTGGATATAAACTTTTAAAATTTGTTGTTCAATCTGGATGTAAAGCAGCAATCAAAATTTCAGAAAAGATTTAATTTTTTACAAGTTCAGTATCCCAATAGAGGAAATCCATCCAGGTTTCATGTAAAAAATTTGGTGGAAATAACCTACCGTTATTTTTTAATACAGCTTCAGATGGAATATAGGGCTGAACCTTTAATTTTAATCCAGAATTCTTCAGAGATTTATTTCCTTTTTTAAAATTACAACTTCTACAAGATGAAACTACGTTTAACCAATTAGTTTTTCCGCCGTGAGATCTTGGTATTATGTGGTCAAAAGTTAGCTCTTTTATTTTTTTCTTAATGCCACAATACTGACATGTACATTTATCTCTTAAAAAAACATTGAATCTAGTAAATGCAGGATCTTTTTTTGCTGAAATATATTCTTTTAAGGCAATTACACTGGGTAACTTAAGAGAGAATGTTGGTGAATTTATAACTTGGTCATATTCTGCAACAATATCAACTCTTTTTAAAAAAACTGCCTTTACAGAGTCCTGCCAAGACCATAAAGAAAGTGGATAATAACTTAGGGGTTGATAATCTGCATTTAGTACTAGAGTAGGTGAAAAATTAAGCATAATAATAATTTATCTAAAAACAAATATACAGTCTTTACAACAGTTATTTTAGTTTTATTAAATCTATTTTAAGAATTGATTATTTTTTTTACAAACTCCATTCCAGCAGATATACCATCTGGGTCTATGCCATGTCCTAATCCTGGCCTGTTAACTGCTTTAACTTCAAATCCAATTCCAATTAGTAAATTTTTTGCATTTTCCAGTGAACTAAATGGAACAATATCATCTTCTTCTCCATGAACTAACAATACAGGTGTTGTAGAGTTTTTATGTATATTTTTAACAATTGAATCTCTTGAAGCATCTATATTTTCCTGAGAAGTTCTTCCAGAATAACCAATAATTCCTAAAAGATTATGCTTACTTAATAATAAACTTTGGATGCTCATCATTGCGCCTTGTGAAAAACCAATTAACAAAACATTTTCAAATTTTAAATTTTCCTTATCACATTCTTGTTTTATTAAACTTAATAATTCATGAGATGCTTTTATTGCACCGTTTGGGATTTCTTCTATAGGAAACCATTCTTTGCCCATTGGTGACATTTTACAATCAAAAGGAGCATCGGGAGATATAAATTTTGCGTAAGGTAAAACCATTGAAAATGGTGATGAAAGATCTATGAGGTCTGCTCCATCTGCACCATATCCATGTAACAAAAAAACTATTTGTTTAGGAGATGTTCCTGCAGTTGGCGATTTTATATGAATTTTTCGTTCTTGCATAAATGATTATTATGTATACTTGTAATATTAATATCTAATAGAATTAGATTAAATTATTTTTTTGTTAATTAAAGGATAAATTGTGTCAAATCAATTAATTGATTCATTTGGAAGAGAAGTAAACTATTTAAGAGTGTCAGTCACCGACAGATGTGATTTCAGATGTACATATTGCATGTCTGAAAATATGACTTTTCTACCAAAAAAAGATATACTTTCTTTAGAAGAATTAGAAACAATATGTAATGTTTTCATAAAACTTGGTACAAAAAAAATTAGACTTACAGGTGGTGAACCATTAGTTAGAAAAGGTATATTAAATTTAATTAAAAACTTAGGTAACAAAATTGGGGATGGCCTTGATGAATTGACTTTGACTACGAACGGAAGTCAACTTGAAAAGTATGCAGAAATTTTAAAAGAAAATGGTGTAAACAGAGTAAATGTTTCTCTTGATCATTTAGATCCAAGTAAATTTAGAGAAATTACTAGATGGGGAGATTTAGACAAAGTATTAGCTGGAATAGAAAAAGCAAAAAGTGTTGGTATTAAAGTTAAAATTAATACAGTTGCGTTAAAAGATTTTAACGAAAACAATATTCTTCAAATGATAGAATGGTGTTCTTTGAATGAGTATGACATGACACTGATAGAAGTGATGCCAATGGGAGATATTGGAAGCGAAAACAGGTTTAACCAATATTTACCACTATCAGAAGTTAAGAAAAGGCTATCAAAAAAATTTAAACTAACAAATATTCCAAAAAAAACTGGTGGTCCAGCTAGGTATTATAAAATAGAAGGTAAAAAAATTGATTTAGGATTTATAACGCCATTAACTCATAATTTCTGTGAATCCTGTAACAGGGTAAGATTAACTTGCACTGGAATTTTATATATGTGTTTAGGTCAAGATGATAATGTTGATTTAAAAAGTATTTTAAGAAATAAAGGTTCCTATTTTCTTGAAAATAGTCTTTTCAAAGCCATTTCGAAAAAACCTAAAGGACATGACTTTAATATTTCAAAAAGTGGAATTAACATATCCTCAAATAGACATATGTCTGTAACTGGCGGTTAAATATCAGAACTTTGATGAAAAATTTAATAACAGATATTGAAGGAATTTTAGTTGGTTGTGCGGAAGACAATAGTTTTTCTACTGGTGTAACAGTATTATCTGGACCAAGACCTTTTACAGCTGCGATAGATGTTAGAGGTGGTGGAGCTGGGACAAGAGAAACTGAAATTCTTAAACTTGAAAGTTCAATTGGAAGAGTTGATGCTATCGTTTTATCAGGAGGTTCAGCGTTTGGACTAGACGCGAGTTCCGAAGTTCAGAAACTTCTACTTGAAGAAGGAAAGGGATACAAAGTTAAAGATCACTCAATCCCTTTAGTTTCGTCTGCGGTCATATTTGATTTAATAAAAAAAAAAAATTATTGGAAAAATAATTTATCAATTTGGAGAGTTTTGGCAAATCAAGCTTATAAAAATCTTTCAGAAAATTTTTTACTTGGATCTTATGGTGCAGGTTATGGAGCAAACACAGCAACTGTAAAAGGTGGACAAGGTTCAGCATCAAGTGAAGTTGAGTTGAGCAATGGTAAAAAAATAAAAGTTGGCTCTCTAGTAATAAATAATGCTGTTGGAAACCCTCTTTTAAACGATGGTCCAAATTTTTTATCTGGTTATCTTGAAGTAAATAACGAATTAGGCGGACAAACTCTAACTAAAGAAAAATATGATGGAAAAATCAGAGCAAAAAGAATTTCAAATAATTTTGAACAACTTAATACTGTGATTGGAATTGTTGCTACAAATGCTCCATTAAATAGAATTCAGCTAAAAAGAATGTCGATTATGTGTCATGGTTCGATATCAAGATCAATTCACCCATCTCATACTCCTATGGACGGAGATACTATTTTTGCAATTTCAACTTCTGATAAAAGTACCAATATCACTGAAGAAATTAATAAGTTAGATTTTACTATTATTAGCACAATGGCTTCTGATACATTTTCCAGAGCTTGCAACCGAGCAATATTTGAAGCAAAAAATATTGGGGGGAAACCTTCTTGGAAAGACTTATTTAATAATTAAGTATTTTTTTTATTTTTTTCAAATCTTGATCTTAATCTATAATAGAAAATTGGTGATATAAATAATGTAAGTATATAAACCAACACTAAAAGAGTAAAACCTTTTGTTGGATCACTAATTATATAATGACTTAAAATTCCAAGAAGAATTAAAAATGGTATTACAAAAGTTCTCGGCACTAGCATAACTTTTCCAGAAAATGTTGGTAAATTACTAACCATCCCAATAGCAATTAGTGAAATCCAAAAACTAATATGAAATTCTGTCTTAAATTCATTAAGATGAAATATTTCTATACCTGTTATTGGTAAAAGAGCTAAAAACGCACCAGCAGGTGTAGGAATTCCACTAAAATAATTTTTAGCATATGTTGGTTTATCTGAAAGTTCAGAATTAAATCTAGCAAGCCTCAATGCAGCACATATAATAAAAAGTACAACCACAATCCAAAAATATTTATTTTGAGTTCCTCCCATCCAAAAATAAATTGTAATTGGAGGAATTGTTCCAAATACAACAAAATCAGATAATGAATCCAAATACATGCCAAAGTTACTTGTTGACTTTAATAGCCTTGCTACTCTTCCGTCTAATAAATCAAAAACCGCTGCAATAATTATAAAAATTATAACCATATTCCAGTTTTCTAACATTGCATGGTAAAAAGCTTGTAAACCAAAAATCAAAGCACATATGGTCAGAAAATTTGGTAAAAGCCATGTTATTGAAAATCTTTTTGGTCGATCTGAAAAAGCTTTTCTAGCTAATTTAATACCTCTAATTTTCATTATTTATTTTTTTTTTGGAGCTATCTCAGCAAGAATAGTTTCTCCTGCAATTGAAGTCTGTCCTTGTAAAACGTTAATTTTTGACCCTATTGGAATATAAACATCAACTTTACTTCCAAATCTTATTATACCAAAAATTTGACCAGTTATAAGTTTATTTCCTTCTTGAGCGTCATTTACAATTCTTCTTGCTAATAACCCAGCAATTTGTACAAAAGCTATTTTAACCCTATTATTAACATTCATTACCAAAGATAATCTCTCATTTTCTTTAGATGCTTTATCTAAGCTAGCATTGAAAAATAGGCCAGGTATATAATTTCTTTTATATATTGTACCAGACATTGGTGATCTATTTACATGCACATTGAAAACATTCATAAATATTCCAATTTTGATATATTTATTTTTAGGTAAGCCGATCTCTTCATCTGGAGTAATCTCTTTTATTTCAATAATTTTTCCATCAGCTGGAGCTATAACCAAGTTATTATCACTATTTTTTGGAACAACCCTCTCAGGATTTCTAAAAAAATATATACACCATAAAGTAAAAATTAACCCAATAAAAAACAAAGGAGACCAAATCCAACCGATTATTAAAGTTATTAAACAGAATATAATAATAAACGGTAATCCAGATGGATGAATTGGGATAAATATACTATTTTTGATCGAATCTAATATTGACATTTTTTTAAAACCTATGAATATTAATGAAAGGTATTATAATGTTTAAATCTGAAGAAAACAAGTTAGATAAATTAGAAGAAGAATTATCAAATATAGAAAAATTTGCTAAAAATTTAGATTTAAACTCTAAAGACGAATATAGTATGGTTCTAACAAATATTGTTCCAGATGATAAAAATATTGCTTTAAACCAAAGCAATAGCAATATTATTGATAAATTAAATAGCATTAAATTAAGCCTTAACCTGCAGATCAAAGAAATCGACGAAATAATTAAAAATTTTGATAAATAAATATTTTGTTGATTAAAAATAAAAATATCTTATTTTATAGGATGATATAATATTTTATATTATAAGTTTGGAGATCTTAATGCATACATTTTTAGCTAAATTTTGTGGATATACCTCATTAGCAACGTTTCTCACTATTGCAACTGTTAATTTAAATGTTTCAATTGCGGGAGGTGACCCAAGTATTAAAGACAAAAAAGTTTATCAAACTAAATCAAATATTAAACAACATGATCACAGTACTGTTTACAAAACAAAAAGCAAAAATTTAACAACAAAAAAAAATAAAGGTTCCTCAAATTCAAAAACCTCTAACAATACTCAAGAATCAACTGTTTCAGGTTTTTCGGCAGTAGAAGATGAGCCCTTAATTGTTGATTTGTCGTCAGTCATCGACTCTGATGGAATGGGTCAAGTGAGTGTTCAATGGCAAATATCAGATACGGGAAGTTCATGGAAAAACATAAGTAAAGAAGTGAGTCAATCATTCACTCCAAGAGAAATTCATGTGGGTAAAAAATTAAGAGTTGTAATTTCATATGTTGATGGTCAAGGTAATTTAGAGAGCTTAATTAGCCCACCATCATCTAAAGTAAAAAATGTTAATGATAAACCTACTGGTTCTGCAAGACTTATTGGAACGCCGGTAGAAGATAGTGCTCTTGTTGTTGATACATCAAGTATATCAGATGAAGATGGCATAGGTGGATTTGAAATCTCTTGGCAAAGATCTTCATCACAGTCTGATTGGGAAGCTTTTCCATCAGAAAATGGTGAAGTTCTAAGATTACAACAAGAACACGTAAACTATTCTTTTAGAGCTGTTGTTTCATATGTTGATAGTCATGGTACCAGAGAAGTGTTATACACCAGCCCATCAGAATCTATCGATAATCTAGACGACCCTGTTCAAGGAGATGTTACAATAAACGGCATGCCAAGAGAAGGCTCAATTCTTAAAGCGATTTCAAATTCATTATCGGACGAGGATGGAATAGCTTCAATTAATATTAGTTGGGAAAAATCAAAAGATGGGCGTAATTGGATTGCTCTTAATAGTGTTAGCGGTCCATCTCTTAATCTTAACCAAGAATTAGTTGGATACCAAATAAGAACAAGAGTTGCAGTTGTTGATAATTTTGGTATTGAAACAAACCTATATAGTCTCTCAACTAGAACAGTTGAAAATGTTAATAACAGACCTTCAGGAAGAATAATTATCCGTAGAGTTGGTCAATAATTGATCTATAATGATATATTGTAATTAATGTAAATTTTGTGTTATTAATAATAAGGTATATTGATGTCTGCTGAAACCAAAGATAAAAAAACAAGTTCAAATATTATTAACTTTAATAATTTTAAGAAAAAAAATAAAAAAGTTACTTCCACAATTGCAGCTATAATCGCTGTAAATGTCCAACATGATGAAAATATCTCACCTGAAGAATATTTAATCGATAATATTGAACTTAACGAAAATATTGAACTTGTTGCTTTTGAAGATGCGTTAGAAGATTTAATTGATAATTCTCAAACAGATAGCTCAAAAAATAATAAAAATTATATAAATGACGCTTAGATAAATTTTACTGGTAAATTTTTCTTCCAGTTTTGATCGCTTTCATTATCAAACCCTGCATATATATTAAAGCTATTGTTGAAACCAAGTTCAATTGCTAATTGTGTTGCCACAAGTGATCTTGAACCTGATCTACATATAAATAATAAACTATCTTCTTGGTTAAATGAATTTAAAAGAAATTTTTGATAGTTTTCAAAAAAATTTTTATCCAGAACTGGGCCCCAATTAATTAAATTAGTTTCTTTATTAATTGACGATAAATCTGGTATTCCAGTTATCTTCCATTCTAAATCTGATCGAGTATCTATCAAATGAGAATTAAGGTTTTTTGACAAAAAATTAAAAGCGTCTAATACATCAATATTTATGTTTTTCAAAATTATAATTTAAGTTATTTATATAACTTCCAAAAATAAGGAGTAATAATTCCAGCTAAAAGCAATTTATAGAAATCACCTAACAAAAAAGGATAAAAACCTTTCAGTAAAGCGTAATTAAATCCATTTAAGAGTGCTAATTGAAAAATACCTAAAGTATAAATTATAACCATACCAATTAACATTGATATTATTGATAGTGAAAATTTTTTCCCCCAACCACGGTCAGCTAAATACCCTATTATGATAGCACTTGCAAAAAAACCTAAAATAAAACCTCCGGTTGGACCCATTAAATACATTAAACCACCTCCAAATGCAAAAACAGGTAATCCAATAATACCTTTAAAAATATATAATCCAACTGTCAGAGTTGCCAAATTTCTTCCATACAACATTGCTATCATTAATACTGCCATTGGTTGCAAAGTCATAGGAACTGGATAAAGTGGAACTTTAATTTTTGCAGAAGCAATAAGTAACAAACTCCCAAAAAAAACTGTAATAATTAAAAATAGTATTTTTATATTAATGTTTTCAGTATTCTTACTTATAAGATTTCCGACCCAAGTATCAGCATTGAAAGCATTTGATTGATTTAACATTTATTAACAGCCTTGTTTGTATTTATTGTTTAATGATATTATCAATATAATATAATTAGTTAATAAATTAAAATAAAATATGAATAATTTAGACGATATTATCACACCAACTTTTAATTGGTTAAAAGAAAAAAATAAAGTAGCAATTGCGACTGTTATATCAACATGGGGAAGTGCTCCTAGACAAGTTGGCGGTCAAATGGCCATTAATGAGACAGGAGAAATTATAGGATCTGTATCTGGTGGATGTGTTGAAAACTCAGTAATAACAGAAGCTCTAGATTCTTTAAAAGATAAAAAACACAGAATTAAAGATTATGGAATCACAAATGATTTAGCATGGGAAGTTGGACTAGCATGTGGTGGTAATTTAAAAATATTAATAAACCCATTAGAAGATAACGATAAAATTATATTTAAAGCTAAAGAAATGATTCATAAAAGGGAAAGAGTTATAATTAAAGCAGATTGTAAAAATGGAAAAAGAGAAATTATTTCAAAATTAGATAAAGAACAAAAAAAAACTAGTTACTTAGATCATAAAAAAAATATTTTTTATCATATAATTGACCCAAAACCACGGCTTTTTATAATAGGAGGAGTTCATCTATCACAAGCACTCTCTTCATTAGCAAATATATGTGAATACGAAGTGATAATAATTGACCCAAGAGAATATTTTGCGAATAAAAAAAGATTCCCAAATGATATAATTATTAACAAATGGCCAGATGTTGCATTAGAAAATTACAATTTTAATTTTTCAGACAATATAGTTACACTGACCCATGATCCTAAAATAGATGATCTTGCATTAAAAATAGCTTTAAATTCTGATGCTGGTTATGTTGGTTCCCTTGGGAGTAGAAGAACTCATGCAAGTAGAATTGAAAGACTTAAAAGTGAAGGCTATAATTTGGATCAAATTAATAAAATTCATGCACCAATTGGATTACATATTTCATCTAAAACACCACAAGAAATTGCTCTTTCTATCATGGCTGAAATTACACAAGTAAGAAGAAGTTTTTGAAAAATAATAAAATCATAAAGGTTATTTTAGCGGCCGGATTAAGCAAAAGATATGGAATTAAAAATAAAATCTTAGAAAAAATTAATGGGAAAACTGTTATTGAAACTATTTTAGATAGATTAATTCAAATTGATTCAAATAAAAATAACATAGTAGTAATTGGTGGAAATAATTATAATTCTTTAAAAAAAACACTAAATAAATATGATGTAAAAATTTTTTATAACAAAAATTACAAGAATGGTTTAGGGAGTTCAGTATCATTTATTTTTAAAAAAAAAATAAATAAAAATGGCATAATGTTTATTCCTGGAGATATGCCTTTAATTTCTATTAAAGATTTTCAAAAACTAATTAATACCTTTGTTCAAAAAAAAAATAAAATTATTTCCCCATGTTACAATAAGAAAATGGGGAACCCTTTAATAATTCCAAAAATCTATTTTAATTTGTTAAAAAACCTAAAAAGAGATGAAGGTGCTAGAAAATTTTTACCCTCTAAAGATTTTATTCACGTGCCATGTAGCTATGGAACTATTTTTGACATAGATACTAAATATGAGTTGTTAAAAGCAAAACTATTAAATAAAAAATTAAATTTTTAAGTTAAATTACTTTTTTGATATTTCAAAGCTATCATTAATAATGGAGGAATCATAAAAAAAGTAAGTAACGTTGACATTGTTAAACCTCCAAAAATAACTGCGCCAATACCTCTATAAAGTTCAGACCCAGCTCCTGGAAATAAAAGTAAAGGTGTTAGACCGAATAAACTAGTTAAGGTAGACATAAAAATAGGTCTAATTCTATTCTTTGTAGCTTCTATAATACAATTTTTAAGTGTTAAATTTTCATGTTTTTTATGCCAAACTGTTTGCTCTACCATTAAAATTGAATTATTAACAACTACTCCTGTTAATATTATGAAGCCTAGCATAGTTAACATGTCCAAAGGTTGTTTAATAAACAAATTTATAATAATTAATGCCATAATTCCACCCACTGCTGCAGAAGGAACAATGACTAAAACTATTAAAGGTAGTGTAAATGATTTCATTAAAATTGTTAAAAGAATAAATATCACAAAAATTGCAATTAAGACATTTTGCTGCATGCTATTCCATGTTCTTTCTAATTCACTTGCAGCACCAGATATATTTACAAAGACACCTTTAGGAAGTTTATCATTTAAGGGCTTAATTAATTTATCATTTAAAACTTTAATTGATTCCTCTAATGAAATGTCTTCATTAGGTCTTAATTGTATAGACAAAACTCTTTTACCTGAAAGGCGTTTTATTTGATTAGGAAGACCTACTATTTCTAAATCAGCAACCTGAGACAGCGTTATATTTTCTCCACTATTTGTTACAAAAGAAAAATTCTCTAAGTCGTCAATTTTATTAAAATTTCTTTTGCTAGATAACAATGTCATATCTATTAACCTTCCTTCAAAAGGAACTTCAGAAACTCTTAAACCATCATTGTAAACATCCAAAACAGTTGCAAATTCTCTAGCTGAAATACCATACTCTGACAATTTCAAGTTATTTGGCTTTATTATCACCTGAGGAACACCATTATTTAAAGTTGGTATGGAACGTACCTGATGACCATCTGATGGAGGAAATTCCTTTCTAATAACTCTAAATAAATTTTGTGCAACTGGTTTTATCTTTTTTAGTGAAGGTCCTGTAATATTAACTCTTATTGAACGAGACCCTCCAACAGATCTTCCAAAAAGTGATGCTTGTTGAGCAAATGCCCTTGCACCAGGTTGAGCTCTAACAGGATTAGTTAAAATTGGTAAAATTTCTTTTACTCGTTTAGCATTTTCGGTCGTAGCACCAGCAAAAGCACCTCCTGAATATGCCACAAAAAAGAACCTGGATATTTTGGGCTTTTCACCTTCAACATCAGTTTTCTTTTCCCACAATGGTTGAGCTGATTTTTCCATTGCTCGTGCAATTTCTAATGTAGCCTCTTTATTATACCCTGGAGGAACAATAATTCTTGCAAATACAAAGTTTCTGTTTCCATCTGGTAAATAATCCAAAGGAGGGATAAATGAAAAAACAAAAATAAACGATATAAAAATAATGCTAAATATTACTGTTAAACCTCTTTTTGATGTTTCAAGGGACCATTCAATATACTTTAATATCCATGTTTTAAAATTATTAGCTAAGTTGTCAATTACAAGTATCTTAAATATTTTCTCTTGATTAAGTTTATTTCTTCTTAATGAAATATTAGCCATTGTAGGTATTAGCGTTAATGATACTAAAACAGAGAAAATTACAGAAACAGATATGGCAACAGCAATATCTCGAAATAACTGCCCTACAGGAAGATCAACCATCAAAACTGGTATAAAAACAACCACAGTGGTTAATGCAGAACCTAAAATAGGTTTCCATACCTGCAAAGCACCATTTAATGCTGCTTTTTTTGAATTTAAACCAGATTGACTAAGTCTATATATGTTTTCTTGACAAACAATAGAAGCGTCAACAACCATACCAACAGCAAAAGCTAAACCTGCTAAAGAAATAACATTTATTGAAAGCCCTAAAGAAGAAATTATTACAAACGTTCCGACAACTGAAACTGGAATAGCAAACATAATTATAAGTGTAGGTCTAATATTTCTTAAGAAAATCATCAAAACACAAATAGCTAGAATTCCTCCAATGATTATGTTTTGTTGAACTAAATCTATTGCATTATTAATGTAAACGGTTTCATCATATACATTATACAATTCTAAACCTTTATTGTTTAAGTTTGTCTTGTTTAAACTTTCTATTTCCTTATTTAATAATTCCATAGTTTTGACAACATTCGCTCCTGGTTCTCTTAAAACCGCAAAGGTTATTGCATCTTCACCATTAATTCTTCTAAAACTAGTTGGATCTTTGTAAGAAATAAAAATATTAGCAACATCACCTAATTTCACTAAAGTACTGCTAGTGCTAGATAAATTATCAGTTTTTATAATTATATTTTGAGCACTTTCAGGAGTATAAGCAATTGATTCAGCTCTAAGGGTATAGGTTCTTTTACCCTCAATTAATTCTCCTGCCGTTAGTTGGGCAGAGCTATTTTTAAGAGAATTAAACAAACTATTGATATTAATGCCAAAATTAGCAAGCTTTTGCATATCTACACTAATTTTTAATTCTTTTTTACTACCTCCTCTAAATGTAACTTCGGAAACACCATCAATTCTTGATAGATTTTCTATTATTTCAAATTCAACTAAATCACCTAAAGTGGTCATCTCACCAATTTTAGAGTCTTTTGTTTTAATTAAAACTAATCTTGATATAGGGCTGTCTTCTGAATTAGATGTCCTAACTACAGGTTTTGAGGCTTCTTCAGGAAGTCCGTTAATTGTTGAAATTCTATTCAACAATTTAATTGTAGCATTGTCTATATTTTCACCAATATTATATGTTATAGTGACTCTGCCTGAACCGTATCTACTATCTGATTCTATCTTTTCAACGGCTGATAAAGAACTGATTGATCTCTCTAATCTTGTAATTATTTCTCTTTCAACATCATCAGGTGAAGCACCAGGCCAGGACACGCGAACTTGAAGAATAGGTTTATCTATGTCTGGTGTCATTTGTATTGGGATATTTTTAAAAGCAACAACACCAAAAACTATGGTTAACATAACCAGAGCTAAAATTGCTACTGGGTTAAGTATACAAAGCCTTATAAAGTCTTTCATTTTTTATTTTTCTTAATTTTTACAGATTGATTAGGTCTAATGTTTTCATTACCTTTGATAACAACTAAGTCACCTTCATTTATTCCAGATTTTATTTCAATTTGATCTTTAAATGATTGTCCTAGAATAACCGTTTTTCTTTTAACTTTATTTTTCTCAACTATGTAAACTAATTTTTCAATACCATCTGCAATTAAGCCATCTTTAGGTATAATTAATCTAGACTTACCATCATTTATCGGAACTTTTAATTCAATTCTTTTGTTTGGAAAATTAAATTCTATTGGAAGAGATTTTGGTAATTTAATTTTTAAGAATCTAGATCCAGTTTTTATATTTTCTGATGCAATTATAGCTCTTATTTTAGAATTTAAAATCTTACCATCAATTATAATTTGTACTGGAAACTCTGGTTTTAACTTTGATGCTAAATCAGATCTTAAAGATGTCTCTATTTCATTATTTGTAGGATCTAAAATTAAACCAATATTTACTCCTTTGTTTAAAACAGAACCCAATTTAACATCAAATTTAATAAGATTCCCATTTATAGGTGATTTAATTACAGTATTATTTAAATCATCTTTACTTGACAAAAGGAGATAAGATAATCTTTTTAAATCAAACTCAACTTTTGAAATCTGTTTATTCAAATTTATTTTCTTAATTCTCAAATCATCAAATAAATCATTCGAAATGACTTTATTTTCTTTTAAATTTAAGAATCTTTTTAGTTTATCGTTAATAATAGATAATTCTTCATTTAAGAATTTTAGATTATCTTTGCTGTATAAAATTTCAGTTTTATATCTAGCAATTAGCCTTTTTATATTTTTGTTCTCCAACTCAATTAGCTTCTGACCTTTTACAACTTCAGCGCCTTCTAGTACGTGTATTTTTTTTACCTCTTCATTGATTTTTGAAATAATTGAATACGGTTCTAAAGAAATAATTCTTCCATAAGATGGTGTCAAACTGTATAATTTAGTCTTTTTAGCTTCGATAACTTCAACAGGCACAGCTCTACTGCCCCAACTTTTTTTTGACTGTTTTTGTTGAGCATATACTTCAATTTGTGCACTAACTAATAGTAAAACAAATAAAATAATCTTCATAAATAGTAGATATGTAAGTTAAACTTGTGGACCAAATTTTACTAAATTTTTGCCATTTTCGCTATCACAAAATTGATTAAAATTGGCAATAAATAATCTTGCTAATTCTGTAGCTTTATTTTCCCATGCTATATTTGAATCCCAACTTTTTCTAGGATCAAATATCTCAGAATCAATATTATTTAATTGCGTTGGAACTTCTAAATTAAAAATTGGAATATTAGTTGTCGGTACATTATCAATTTTGTCATTTAAAATATTATCAATTATTGATCGAGTATTTTTTAAAGAAATTCTCTCACCTCTACCATTCCAACCAGTATTAACAAGATAAGCTTTGGAATTATTCATTTTCATTCTTTTTGATAGCACTTCAGCATATTTAGTTGGATGTAAAGTTAAAAAGGCAGCTCCAAAACAAGCAGAAAAAGTTGGAGTTGGTTTATCTACACCTCTTTCAGTACCAGCTAATTTTGCTGTAAAGCCCGATAAGAAATGATATTGAGCTTCTTCATTACTCAATATAGATACAGCTGGCAAAACGCCAAAAGCATCTGCCGTTAAGAAAATAACTTTATTAGCGTGACCACCTTTTGAAATTGGTTGAACAATATTATCTATATGATAAATCGGATAGGATACTCTTGTATTTTCAGTCAAAGATATATCATTATAGTCTACTTTACCATTATCATCGACAATTACATTTTCTAAAAGAGCATCTTTTTTTATGGCTTTAAAAATATCAGGTTCTTTCTTAGGATCTAAATTTACTGTTTTAGCATAACAGCCCCCTTCAAAATTAAATATCCCATCATCATCCCAACCATGTTCATCATCGCCAATTAAACTTCTTTTAGGGTCTGTAGATAAAGTTGTTTTTCCAGTTCCAGACAATCCAAAAAATAATGAAACTGTATCGTCGTTAATACCTTTATTCGCAGAACAATGCATTGAAGCTATACCTTTTTGGGGTAACAAATAATTCATAACGGCAAACATACCCTTTTTCATCTCACCTCCATACCAAGTACCTCCGATAAGTTGTATCCTTTCAGTTAGGTTGAAGGCTATAAATGTTTCAGAATTCATATTATGTTTCTTATATTCTTTGTTACTTGTTTTAGATCCATTAATTACATGGAAATCTGGAACAAAATTCTTAAGTTCTTCTTCGGAAGGTCTAATAAACATATTTTTTACAAAATGAGCTTGCCAAGCTACTTCCATCACAAATCTAACTTTTAAGCATGTGTCTTTGTTAGCTCCACAAAACGCATCAATTATATATAATTTTTTATTTGATAATTGTTTTGTTACATTAAGTTTTAAATCTTCCCAAACTTCTTGTGAAATTGGTTTATTATCATTTTTTCTATCACTTGAAGTCCACCAAAAATTATCTTCAGTGGTTTTATCTTTAACTATATATTTATCTTTAGGAGATCTGCCAGTATAGATGCCAGTTTTAACATTCAATGCTCCATATTCTGTTTTTTGAGGTTTTTCGTAGCCAGATAATTCTGGAAGTGTTTCCTCTTCATATAATTTATCGAATGACGGATTATGAACTATTTCAATTGGGTCAATAATACCTATTTTTTTTAGTTGATCAGAAATCATTATTTGTATTTGTAACAATGTGTAACAGATTAAAAAAAAACAATTTAACAACTATTTATTTATTGCCAAGAAAAAAATTAAAAAATTTCTACTTTTTTATGTTTATTTTAAATTAATTAATTAAATTAGTTAAATGAAGAAGATTTTAATTATCGGAAATAGTTTATCTGCGTGGTCTGTTGCTAGTGCATTTACAAATAAAAAAGTTAATATTACAATAATTGGAAATAAGAATAATACATTTGGAGCACAACAATTATCTCCTAACGGTTTCAGAGCCCTAAAAAAATTAATTCAAAATGATGATGTCAAAAACATTGTTTATGAAATAATTAAGTTTCAAATAAATAGTTATAATAACGATGAAACTAGAATGCTGAAAAATTTTTATTTTAATGAATTTGATTTAAAATATTTTTCTGTAAGCAGAGAAATGCTAATTAATTTTTTGATTAAAAATGTAAAGAACAACATTCAAATAAATGAAATAAACAAATCCTGTGTTGGCATTATTCAAAGAGAACCAGGAAAGCTTGAAGTTTTGATGGATAATAAGGAATTAATATCAGCTGACATAATAATTGGTTGCGATGGTGTCAATGGTATTACAAGAAAATATGTATGTGGCACTACTAACATAGTCAAAAAACAAGTTTTTCGAGGAACATCAAATGATAGAAAACAATTATTATTAAAACAAAAAACACTTGAATTAAGTTTTTCAAATTATGGACATTTTATTTCTTATCCGTTTTTTAACAATAACAAAACATGTATTAATTATGTTTTTATCCCTAATAAACTTTTTCAAAACTCTAATAAGATATTAGATAAACTAAGAAACATTTCAAAATTTTCGCCAATAGATTGGAATGAAGGTCATTATTATTTTTATGAAGATGAAATTCAAACAATTCATAAAAATAATGTTTTGCTATTTGGAGATGCTGGATTTTCTTTTGAACCCCATTTAGCTCAAGTAGGTAATAATATAATTGAAGATGCAAATTATCTAAAATTCTTAGTAGAAAACACTCATTCATATGATGAAATTTTTGAAAATTTCTCAAGAAATACTTTTAAAAAGAAGAGTGAGCTAAAATCTATCTCAAATATAGTTGGAATATCTTTTGGAATGAATAGCTTTACAAAAATAAGAGATAGTTTAGTTTCTAATTTTTCAGATAAACTAATGTCTGATTTTTTAAAAAAAGTTTGGTATGATTAGTAAAAGTTTTTTAATTATGATATTTACTCTTTTTATGAGTATTTCTTTTTCTGCAAAGTCTGATTTTTTTGATTTAAATTTTGAAGGTGTTGATGGAAACATTATTTCGTTAAAAGATTTTAAAAATAAACCAATAATAATTGTAAATTCAGCCTCATTTTGTGGTTTTACTTATCAATATGAGCAATTAGAAAACCTTTATCAAAAATTTAAAAAAAAGGAACTTGTTGTAATAGCAATTCCATCTAATGATTTTGGAGGACAGGAATTTAAAGATAACAAAAAGGTAAAAGAATTCTGTGAAGTAAATTTTAATATTTCTTTCCCTATTACTACTATAACTAAAGTTAAAGGAAAAAACCGACATCCTTTTTTTGAGTGGGTTGAAAAGGAAGCTGGATATTTATCATTGCCAAAATGGAACTTTTATAAGTATTTGATAAGTAAAGATGGGAAGTTGTCATCTTGGTTTTCTAGTGTAACAAAACCTTCTTCAAAAAAATTTTTAAATGAATTAAAAAAAATAATGTAAAATAAAACCCATCGATATAGGATGGGTTTTATTTTTAAATTAATTACTCACGATTACCAAGTAATGATAATAAAAACTGAAACATCAAAATAAAATCTAAGTATAAAGTTAAGGCACCTATTATAGATTTTTTGCCTGCTGTTTCACTATCGTCAGCGGCATAATACATGTTCTTAATCTTCTGAGTATCATAAGCTGTAAGGCCAGCAAAAATTAATACCCCTATGACCGAAATCATAAAGTCTAGACCTGATGAAGCTAAAAAAATATTAACGATTTGAGCTATTATAAGCCCAAAAACGCCCATAATTAGAAATGATCCAAGTCCGCTTAAAGACTTTTTTGTAGTATATCCATATATTGTCATAAACTTAACTTCTTTTGAAATATCTGTAATAATATTATTTGGAACCACAACAACGCCTTCTTGATCCCCTATAATTAAATCATTAGGCCAAACTGCAACATCACCGCAACCAATTGGCACATTAATGTCAATAGCTTGATGTAAAGTTAAATTAGTTGGTGATGAGGGTCTGTTATGATAAGTAGGTATGTTTAAGTTTTTAATTTCATGAGAATCTCTAAACCCACCATCAGTAACAACACCAGCACATCCTCTTACCATCATTCGAGTTAATAATATGGATCCCGCGGATGCAGCTCTCGGATCTTTTCTACTGTCAAACACCATAACATAATCTTTTGGACATTCTTCAACAGCTACCCTTTGAGGGTGATTTGGATCTTTAAACACATCAATTGAATTCAAATCTTCTCTTGCAGGAATATATCTAACTGTAAAAGCTAAACCTAACATTTTAGAAATTTTTTTGTTTAAAGGCGAAATACCTTGAATGAATTGATTTTTTAAACCCTTTTTAAAAAGGGCGGTACAAATTGTTGCTACACTAGCTTTTTTATATATATCTTTAATTTCATTTTTCATAATAATTATCTTAAAATATATCTGGCTCTTTTGCAGAGTTGCCGAAATCAGTTTCTAAAAAATCAAAATCACAACCTTCATTAGCCTGCTTAACATGATTACTATACATCCATAGCCAACCTCTTCCAGCTTTAGGTTTTTTTTGAACTAAATTTGATTTTCTCTTTTGCAATGTTTTGTTATCAACTAACATATTTATACTTCTTTTGTTTACATCAATTTCAACTATATCACCTGTTTTTAATAGAGAAAGAGGTCCACCTATATAACTCTCTGGAGCAACATGCAGTATACATGCGCCATAACTTGTGCCACTCATTCTAGCATCTGAAATCCTAACCATATCCCTAACACCCTTTTTTAATAATTTCTTAGGAATTGGTATCATTCCCCACTCAGGCATTCCTGGTCCACCGACCGGACCAACATTTCTAAGCACAAGGACATGGTTTTCTGAAACATCTAAGTCATCAGAGTCAATAATCTTATTCATTTCAGGGTAACTATCAAAAACAATAACTGGACCCTTATGCTTCAAAAATTTTTTTTCACAAGCTGCTGGTTTTATAACACAACCATCTGGAGCCAAATTTCCCTTTAAAACGGCCAAAGATCCCTCTTTATAAATGGGATTTTTTAAAGGCCTTATTACATCTTCATTTATTGGTTTTTGTTTTTTTATAATATCTTTAATATTTTTACCAACAACTGTTTTTTCATTAATATTCAAGATATCTGAGAGTTGATACATTAATGAAAGAATTCCACCAGCATAATAAAAATCTTCCATTAAGTATTCTTTTCCTGAAGGTCTTATGTTTGCAATTACTGGAACTTTTCTTCCTATTTCATCTAATTTATCCATAGTAAGTCTTATTCTAGACCTTCTAGCAATAGCAATTAAATGTATAATGGCATTAGTTGAACAACCCATAGCCATTGCAACAATTATCGCGTTTTCAATTGATTTTTTAGTCACAAACTTTGAAGGCTTTAAATCTTGCCAAACCATTTCAACTATTCTTTTCCCTACATTTGAAGACATTCTAATATGATTTGAGTCTGGGGCTGGAATTGAGCTTGCACCAGGCAAGCAAAAACCTATAGCTTCTGCTATAGCTGTCATTGTACTAGCTGTACCCATAGTCATACAATGACCATAAGATCTTGCTATGCCTGTTTCAACTTCTTGCCAATCATCATCTGAAATATTGCCTGCTCTTAGTTCTGCCCAATATTTCCATCCATCAGAACCACTTCCTAAAAATTTACCTTTAAAATTTCCTCTTAACATTGGTCCGGCTGGTAAGAAAACTGTTGGTAAATCATTACTTATAGCACCCATTAGTAAAGCTGGTGTAGTTTTGTCACAACCTCCCATTAAAACAACACCGTCTATTGGATGAGATCTAATTAATTCTTCAACTTCCATAGAAAGCATGTTTCTATAGAGCATTGTTGTTGGTTTCACATACATTTCAGCTAAAGAAATTGATGGTAATTCTATAGGAAAACCACCCATTTGAAAAATACCTCTTTTTACGTCCTCTACTCTACTTTTAAAATGAATGTGACAAGGTTGTATATCTGACCATGTATTTATTATTCCAATTATGGGTTTGCCATACCAGTCATCTTTACTATAACCAATTTGCATCGCTCGTGATCTATGCCCGAAGGATCTAATATCATTTGGAGCAAACCACCTATAGCTTCTGAGGTTTTTATAATTTTTTTTCATATTGATATAAGATTATAAACTTATAATCTTAATAAATTCAATAATTAGTGTGTGGTGGTCCCGGCAGGACTCGAACCTGCGACCTATCCATTATGAGTGGAGAGCTCTAACCAACTGAGCTACAGGACCTATATAACGAATAGTGTTATACAATTTATAAGCAGTAAAGTAAAGATAGCTTTTATGTTTCTAGAAATGATCTTAATTTTCTTGATCGCGATGGGTGTTTAAGTTTTCTCAATGCTTTAGCTTCAATCTGCCTAATTCTCTCACGAGTAACACTAAACTGCTGTCCCACCTCTTCCAGTGTGTGATCCGTATTCATTCCTATACCAAATCTCATTCTAAGTACACGTTCTTCCCTTGGTGTTAGACTAGATAAAATTCTTGTAGTTGTTTCACGAAGATTGGCATGAATAGCAGCCTCTAACGGCTGAACAGCATTTTTATCTTCAATGAAATCACCAAGATGACTATCATCTTCATCACCAACAGGAGTTTCGAGTGAAATTGGTTCTTTAGCAATCTTTAATACTTTTCTTACTTTATCTAATGGCATTGATAACTTTGTAGATAATTCTTCAGGAGTTGGTTCTCGTCCTATTTCATGCAACATTTGCCTTGAAGTTCTAACAATTTTATTAATCGTCTCAATCATATGCACAGGTATACGTATGGTCCTTGCTTGATCAGCTATAGATCGAGTTATTGCTTGTCTAATCCACCATGTTGCATATGTTGAGAATTTATAACCTCTTCTATACTCAAATTTATCAACAGCTTTCATTAAACCAATATTACCTTCTTGAATGAGGTCTAAAAATTGAAGCCCTCTATTGGTATATTTTTTGGCTATTGAGATTACTAACCTCAAATTAGCCTCTACCATTTCTTTTTTCGCTCGCGCTGCTTCTCTCTCACCCTTTTGAATAATTTGAACAAGATTTTTAAACTCTTTAATAGGTAAATTTACTTTAGAAATAAATTCATTAATTGAATTAAATAATTCATCAATAGTATTTTTATTTTCATCAAAAAATTTTTTCCAAACTTTATTTGTATTTACATTATCTTTCCAATTATGATAAAATTTTCCATCTTGCCATTTATTTAAAAAATCAATTCTTTTAATGCCAGATTGTTCTGCCATCCTAAGCAATTTACCTTCAATATTTGATATTTTTTTATTAAGACCATAGATCTGATCTAATAATATTTCTTGTTTGTTTGGATTTAAGTAAATTTTATCTAATTTATTAATAAGATCAATTTGTAGATCAAATCTTTTCTTTTCAGATCTCTCAATTAATTCATCACCTTTTTGAAGCCTTGCTAATCTTCTGTCATTCAAAATTTCAATTTGTTTAAATGTTTCAACAACACTATCAATAATTTCTAATATAGATCCTTTGATCTCAGTTTCCATCGCAACAAGAGATAAATTTGAATCATTTTCTTCATCATCGTCATTATGGCTTTCATCTTTCTCTTCTTCATTATCATTATCAGGAAGGATTTCATTATTGGGTTTAAGATTTTCTTTGGAGACTGTTCTTTCTAAAATATTGTTAATATTTATTTTATTGTTTTGTAAAGGTTCACTATTTATTAAAGGATTTTCTTTAGATAAATTTTTACTAATAGCATCCTCTTCATTCAGTCTGGAATAAGTTGTTTCTAAATCAATAATATCCCTTAACATCATTGAACCGTTATCTACATTATCTCTCCATTGTAAAAATTGATTCAATGCAATAGGATTTTCATATAATCCTCCAATCATCAATTCTTTGCCAGCTTCAATCCTTTTAGCTATTGCTATTTCACCTTCTCTTGATAATAATTCTACAGTACCCATCTCTTTGAGGTACATCCTAACTGGATCATCAGAACGACTACCTTCATCTTCAGCAATATTTCCAACAGACTTTCCATCATTTTCCTCTGAACTACTTTCTTCATTTTGATCTATAATGTTTACACCTAATTCATTTATTGCTACCATTACATCTTCTATTTGTTCAGAAGTTAATTCCCCATCTGGTAAAGCTTTATTTAATTGATCGTGAGTAATATAACCAGTGGATTTACCTTTTTTTAATAAAGCTTTTATTTCAGAATTATTTAGATCAATTATTGGTTTATCCGAGTTTTCTAACTCGGATTTTATTTTAGTTTTTTTATTTGTTTTTGATTTCATTTTTACAACTTAATTATTAACCATGAAAATTAATTCTTCTAAAATTTTTCTACTGTCATCAATACTTATATCTTTATCTGATGATTGTAATCTAGAAAAAATAACTTCAATACTTAGATCTCCTAGTAATTCTAGGAGATTTTTTTCTTTTAAATTTTCAATTAGTTGATTGTAACTAACATCAGAATTAATTCTAATATTATTAAATATAACTTCTTTTACTTCGTGTAAACTATTATTAGTAAATTTTATTTTAATTAATTGTTTTTCGAAAAGATCATAGAGTTTTGGGAAATTAAGAATAATTATAAGAATAGCTTTATATCTATAATCATTTTCAATCTTGGGCAAACTTAAATTAACAAAATTATTAACCTTAGTATTACCTGCCCTATTTATAGATCTTAGATTGTTGATTCTGTTTTCAAGATCATCTTTTATAGCCAATTGAAGATTTTTATCTTTAATTTGATATATTTTATTTCTTAAAAATTTCCAAAATTTTGCGATCTCTTCAGCAGAGTTATTAATTTTATTTTTTAGTCCCATTAACCAAATAATGTCAGATACACTATAACTTTTTTTTAATAATAAATTAAAGGAATCCTTACCATTTTTAATAAGATATTCTTCAGGATCAAGATCATTTGGTAGAAATATAAATCTAAATATATTATCTGTTTTTAAAAGAGGTAGTAATTTTTCAAACAATCTAATTGTGGCATTTTTGCCAGCCTGATCCCCATCAAACACAACGAAAATATTCTTCGTTAGTTTTTTTAACAAGTCTATTTGTTTATCTGAAACAGCCGTACCCAAACTGGCTACTGCAGGATATCCAAATCTGTGTAATGCTAAAACATCCATATAACCTTCACATAAAATGATATTATCTACATTGTGCTTTTCTTTCTTAATATTATATGCTCCAAATAAAATATTCCTTTTACTAAAAACTTTGCTTTCAGGAGAGTTCAAATATTTAGGTTCAGAAGAATTTGTAGTTCTTCCACCAAAACCAACAATCTTTCCATTAGTTGCGACTATAGGTATCATTATTCGATCATAAAAGTAACAGTATAAGTTATCATATTTTTTTTTTGCCAAACCAATTTCTATTAATTCTTCATCATTAATGTCTTTTGATTTTAAATAATCAATTAATTGATTATCGTGCTTGATTGGTGGCGCATAACCTAATTGAAATTTTTTACAAATATCTACATCTAAACCTCTTTTATTAAGGTAATCCAAAACATTTTTACTTTTTTTGCTATTTAAAGTTTCTTTAAAAAAATTTGAGGAAAGTTCTAGAGCTTTATATTTACTTTGAAATGAAATATTTTGATTATTATCATTTATAGATAACCCAACCAAATTTGCTAGATACTTAAGAGCACTAAAAAAATCTAAATTTTCTATTTCCATAATAAAAGAGAAAATATCTCCATGCTTTTCACATCCAAAACAGTGATAAAATTGTTTTTCGTCATGAACATGAAATGACGGAGTTTTTTCATTATGAAAAGGACATAGACCTAAAAAGCTATTATCAGTTTTTTTTTTTAAGTTGATTTTTTTTGAAACAATTTCAGATAATTTTATTCGATTTTTTATCTCTTCTTTTAAATCATCATTAATCATATTTAATTAAATTAAAGTTTCTTTTAAAAATTTACTAGCTTTGCCAAAGTCCATTTTTGCAGAATAATTTTCTTTAAGATAATTCATCACTTTACCCATGTCTCTAATCGATTTTGCATCTAAAATTTTAATCACTTCATTGACAATTTTAAAAATTTCATCTTCATTCATTTGTTTTGGTAAAAACTCTTTAATTATATTTATTTCATCTTCTTCACTTTTAACTAAATCCATTCTATTGCCTTTTGAATAAAGTTCTATGGACTCTTCTCTTTGTTTTTGCATTTTTTTTAGTAAAGAAATTATTTCACCCTCATCTATACCACTTTGATTTCCCTTAGATCTAACAACAATATCTCTATCTTTAATAGCTGCTAGTATTAACCTAATTGTTTTTGTAGCTATTGAATTTTTATTAATTATAGATTTTTTTAGCTCTGAATTAAGTTTTTCTCTCATAAAACACCTGTGTAGAATGTTCTTTTGTTTAATTTTATTGACGTCAAATGTAATCCATTTTAATTAATATATAAATATCTATGATATTGCTTGAGTATATATATGTATGATTTAAAAAATTCCAACCTGGACTCTTATATACCTTTTAATTATTTAAACCAAAACATTTTATCAAAAGATGCGATATTAATATTAGAATCTGGAGAAATGTTTTTTGGATATTCTTTTGGGTCTGAAAAGCTTGGAGCTGGAGAATTATGTTTTAATACATCAATGACTGGGTATCAGGAAATAATTACTGATCCATCATACACAAATCAAATAATTAACTTTACATTTCCACATATAGGAAATGTAGGTACTAACATTAACGATAATGAAGGCAAATCTAGTGTTTCGGGTGTGATAACAAGACAACTTCCTTCAAAAGAATCAAACTGGAGAAGTGAACAAAATTTATCTGAATGGTTAAAAGAATTATCAATACCCGGAATTGCCGGAATCGATACAAGAAAATTAACAAAAATCATTAGAAATAAGTCATCAATTAATGCAATAATTGCCAAAATTGAAAATAAAGAAAATTTTAATGAGTTAAATAACATTTTAAAAAGCCATCCTTCTATGAATGGGCTTGAGTTATTCAGTAAAATTTCTACCAAAAAAGAATACTTTTGGAAAGAAAATTTACATAAATTAATCAAATTACCAAAAAAACAAAATAATAGGCAACTAAAAATAGTTGCTTTTGATTACGGAGTAAAATCAAATATTTTACGAAACTTATATGAAAGAAATTTTGAAGTTTCCGTACTACCTTACACCACAACAATTAAAGAAATTATTTCAAAAAATCCAGACGGTATATTTTTATCTAATGGACCAGGTGATCCAAAAGCATCTGATCCAAATGTTTTTAAATTATTAAAAAATTTAACTAATTTAAAAATTCCTATTTTTGGCATTTGTATTGGTCATCAACTTATAGCTTTAACAATAGGTGCCAAAACTTCTAAAATGAAACAAGGTCATAGAGGGGCAAATCATCCTGTAAAAAATTTAGAAACAAATAGTGTAGAAATAACAAGTCAAAATCACGGCTTTATTGTAGATAAACAAAGTCTTCCAAGTGAACTTCAGATAACTCATATTTCTTTATTTGATCAATCAATTGAAGGTCTTAAACATAAAGAACTTCCAATTTTTTCAGTTCAATTTCATCCAGAAGCGTCTCCAGGACCTACAGATACATCATATTTGTTTGATAAATTCTATAATCTTTGTCTAGAGTACAGTAATGCCAAAAAGAATTGATTTAAACTCAATTTTAATCATAGGCGCAGGTCCAATTGTAATTGGTCAAGCATGTGAATTTGATTATTCAGGAGCTCAAGCATGCAAGGCTCTTAAAGAAGAAGGTATAAGAGTTATTTTAGTGAATTCTAATCCTGCCACTATAATGACAGATCCAATTATGGCAGATGCTACATATATTGAGCCAATCCAAAAAGATGTAATTCATAAGATAATAAAAAAAGAAAAACCTGATGCAATCTTACCAACTATGGGGGGGCAAACCGCACTAAATGTTACATTAGAATTACACAAAGATGGAATATTAGAAAAAGAAAATATTGAAATTATTGGAGCTAAACCCGAATCAATTAAAAAAGCTGAAGATAGAAGTTTATTTAAAAAATCAATGGATAAAATTGGCTTATCTTCAGCAAAAGCGAGAATTGTGAAAAATATGAATGATGCTTTAAAGTCATTAGATTTTGTTGGATTACCATGCATTGTTAGACCCTCCTTTACCCTTGGTGGAGAAGGTGGTGGAGTTGCCTATAATAAAGAAGAATTCATTTCAATCATAGAACAAGGATTAAAATTAAGTCCTGTTAGTGAAGTTTTAATTGAAGAATCACTTATTGGCTGGAAAGAATTTGAAATGGAAGTAGTAAGAGATAAATTTGATAATTGTATAATAATTTGTTCTATTGAAAATGTTGATCCTATGGGAGTTCATACTGGAGATTCTATAACAGTTGCTCCTGCTTTGACACTTACAGATAAAGAATATCAAAAAATGCGATTAGCGAGTATTAATATCCTGAGAGAAATTGGTGTTGATACAGGTGGATCAAATGTTCAATTTGCAGTCAATCCTAAAGATGGTAGACAAATTGTTATTGAAATGAATCCTCGAGTGAGCCGATCATCTGCACTTGCTTCAAAAGCAACAGGTTTTCCAATAGCAAAAATAGCTGCAAAACTTGCCATAGGTTACCATTTAGATGAATTAACTAACGATATTACAAAAAATACACCTGCCAGCTTTGAGCCGACGATAGATTATATAGTAACAAAAATTCCAAAATTTACCTTTGAAAAATTTCCAGGCTCAAAAAAATATTTAACAACTTCAATGAAATCTGTTGGAGAAGCTATGTCAATAGGTAGATCTTTCCAAGAATCTCTTCAAAAAGGACTAAGATCTCTTGAAAATGATTATTCAGGATTAGATCAAATAAGTAACAATGCCACAGAAGAATTAGAAAAATTACTAAGTGAACCAATTCCAGAAAGAATTTTAATTATAGCTGAAGCTATAAGAAGAGGTTTTTCTTTAAAAGAAATTAATGATAAAACAGGATGGGATTACTGGTTTTTGGAACAAATTAGTGGAATAATTGAAATAGAAGAGTTTTTAAGAAAAAATGGAATAAACAAAAATAAAGAATTTTTAACAAATCTAAAATCTATGGGCTTTTCAGATTTAAAAATTTCTGAATTAGTAAAAATAGATGTTAATGAAATAATAAATCTTAGAAAAAAATATAATGTTTTTCCATCTTTTAAAAGAGTAGATACTTGTTCAGCTGAGTTTTCATCTGAAACAGCTTATTTATATAGTTCATATGAATTATCAGATATAACAGAATGTGAGGCAAATCCATCTGAAAAACAGAAAGTTGTGATTCTTGGCGGTGGGCCAAATAGAATTGGCCAAGGTATCGAGTTTGATTATTGTTGTGTTCATGCTTCTTACAGTTTAAAAAAAATGGGGATTGAATCGATAATGATTAATTGCAATCCAGAAACAGTTTCTACTGATTATGATACGTCTGACAAACTTTATTTCGAACCACTTACTTTTGAAAATGTTTTTGATATCATAAATAAAGAACAAGAAAATGGAAAACTACTTGGTGTAATTGTTCAGCTAGGCGGTCAAACTCCTCTTAAAATTGCAAATGAGTTGGACAAATCAGGAATTAAAATTTTAGGAACTTCAGTTGATGCAATTGACCTAGCTGAAGATAGAGATCGATTTCAAAAATTAATACGATCTTTAAATCTAAAACAACCAGTTAATGATGTTGCCAAAAGTAAAATTGAAGCTAATAAAATTTGTGAAAATATAGGCTTTCCAATTGTGATTAGACCAAGTTATGTACTTGGGGGAAGAGCTATGGAAATAATACACAATGTAAGTCAATTAGATAAATACATTACTGAGGCTGTTAGAGTATCAGGGAAAAATCCTGTATTGATAGATCAATTTTTAAAAAATGCAATGGAAGTAGATGTTGATGCAATATCCGATGGAAAAGATGTTTTTATTGCTGGCATAATGGAACACATTGAAGAGGCTGGAATACACTCAGGAGATTCTGCATGTGTATTACCACCTCAAAATATATCTGATTCAATGTTAAATAAAATAAGAAATCAAACTAAAATTATCGCAAAAAATCTAAAAGTTAAAGGATTTATGAATATTCAATTTGCTATTAAAGATGACGATTTATATATCCTAGAAGTTAATCCAAGAGGAAGTAGAACTATACCATTTGTTGCAAAAGCAACAGGACATCCGCTAGTAAATTATGCCTGTCAAATTATGGTTGGTCGTTCAATAAAAGAACTTAATTTAAAAGAAAATAACTTAAAACATGTGTGTGTAAAAGAAGCAGTGTTTCCTTTTTCTAGATTTCCTGGCACAGATATTATTTTAGGACCTGAAATGAAATCAACTGGTGAAGTTATGGGAATTGACAAAAACTTTGAATTAGCTTTTTACAAAAGTCAATTAGGCTCTAACATACCTCTTCCGCATAAAGGTAAAATCTTCATTTCTATAAAAGATGATGACAAAAGAAAAATAATTGAACCTGCAAAATATTTAATAAGTTTTGGTTTTGATTTAATTGCAACTAAAGGAACATCGACCTTCCTAAATAATAATAAAATTTCTTGTGAAACTGTTAAAAAAGTTTTTGAAGGAAGACCAAATGTAGTTGATTTAATGATTTCAAACGAAATTGATCTTGTTATAAATACAGTTGAAGGTTTAAAATCAATTGAAGATAGCTTTTCATTAAGACAAACAGCATTATTAAATAATATTCCTTATTATACTACTATACAAGGAGCTATTGCCGTAATATCTGCTATTAGAAGTGTAATTAACAAAAAAATTAGTGTACACTCATTACAATCATATTTAAATTGATTGGAGTTTTATGGACAAAGTACCTTTTACAATAGATGGGTTAGAAAATCTAAAAAATGAATTAAATGATTTAAAAAAAATTCAAAGGCCAGAAATCATAAAAGCAATTTCGACTGCCCGTGAACATGGAGATTTGTCAGAAAATGCTGAATATCATGCTGCTAAAGAAAAACAATCATTTATTGAAGGAAGAATAACTGAACTTGAAAGTGTTTTAAGTAGAGCTGAAGTAATAGATTTGACAAAACTTGATGGAAAAAAGGTTACCTTTGGTACAAAAGTAACTGTATATGATGAAGATGCAGATAAGGATGTAGAATTTTCTATAGTTGGTCCCTATGAAGCTAATTTAGAAAAAGGATTGATCTCTGTATCATCACCATTAGCTAAAGGCCTTATGGGTAAGGAGAACGAAACTCAAGTAGAAATTAAAACGCCTAGTGGCTTAAAAAATTATGAAATTATAAATATAGATGTCCTTAAATAACCCTTATGAAAACAGAATGCTTGATATTATTAATTGGCATTAAAGGAATCGATAATCAATCAATAGCTTTAGCAAAAAATTTAGGTTTAAAATTCAAAACAATTAAAATCAAGCTTAATCTTCTAATAAAGACTTTCCCTTTTTTTGGAAACATTTTTAATAATTTAGAAAATAATTTTAAATTAATTGAAAAATATAATTTTAAGTATTTAATCACTACTGGAAAAAAATTATCAGGAGTTTCTGCTGCTCTCAAAAAGCTCTATGGCAACAAAATTATTAATATTCATCTGCAAAAACCAAATTTTTATTCTGAATACTTTGATATACTTGTTACACCTGAACATGATGATTTTTACCGTAAAAAAAATGTAATTAAAATAGTAGGTTCACTCTCGCCATTTAATGAAATGGAAATTGAGAAAAAAAACCCTTTAATAGAAAAAAAATTTAAATGTTTTAAATCTCCAAACGTATTGATTCTCTTAGGTGGGAAAAGTAAAAGATACACTCCAACTAATACAGATTATTCCAAGCTTCTAATTGATATAAAAAATGCTGCAAAAAAAATTTCAGCAAATGTTATTATATGTCAGTCAAGAAGAACACCAAATAATATTTTATATCTAGCAGAACAAATATTTGCTGATTTTAAAAATCACTTTTATATCTCAAAAAATGATGAACCTAATATCTACCCATCAATAATTAAATTATGTAATTATGTAATTGTAACTAACGATAGTGTGAATATGATTAGTGAAATTGCTTCAACTAACAAGAATTTATTTCTGGGATACTTAAATGAAGAAAAAAGTAAACTTAAAACTTTTCACCAAAAACTTTTGGCATCTAATAATATGAAAATTTTTAAAAAATCGTTTTATAGTTTTAGAAAAATACCACTAGATAATCAAAAAAAATTAAATAAAGATTTCAAATTAATCTTGGATAAATTATCGAAATAATTTTAATTTCTCCTGTTTGGACAAATTTAAATACAAATAAGAAACATCTTTTTCATAACCATTATAAATTTGTGTTTTTTGAAATTCATTTGTTCCTAATAATTGTTCTTTACTTTGAGACCATCTAGGATGAGGAACATTTGGATTAACATTAGCCCAAAAACCATATTCTTTAGGTGCTAATTTTTCCCATAAACCAACTGGTTTTTCTCTTGTAAATGTAATTTTTACAATAGATTTAATTGATTTAAAACCATACTTCCAAGGTAATACCAATCTTAAAGGAGCACCATTTTGATTAGGAATATCTTTTCCATAAATTCCAGTTGCAAAAAAAGCTAAGTCATTTTTTGCTTCTTCAAGGGTTATGCCCTCAACATATGGCCACGGATACCATGATTGTTTTTGACCTGGAGCAATTTTTGGATCATAAAAAGTTTCAAACCTTACGTAATTAGCATCCTTATCTGGGTCAACAATTTCTAAAATTTTATTCACTGGAAATCCTAACCACGGAACAACCATCGCCCAACCTTCAACACAGCGAAATCTATAAATTCTTTCTTCAAGTCCAATCAATTTTTTGAGCTTATCAATATCAAATGTTTTCTTTTTCTTAACTAATCCGTCAATTTTGATTGACCAATCATCAACTTTTAGTTTTGATGCTCTTCTCCAAATATTTTTACTTGAACCAAATTCGTAAAAATTTGTGTATGTCGTAGCTAACTTTTCACTTGTGTAAGGCAATGGAAGCAAATATTTTTTATTAAGTTTATTTGTAGTCTGATATGAAGCTAAAGAAAATGAGGGATATAACGAGAACATCAATGCTGATTTACCAAGAGATCTAACGAAAGATCTTCTATTTCTAAAATAACTTTCATCAGTTACCGATGATTCAGAAATTTCCCAAGACTTTTTCTTTTTAAGATACATTTAGATCAATTCACCAACAGAATTTTTTATATTCTGTATTGCTATTTTAAGATCCTCGGTGCTTGTCGCATACGAAACTCTAAAATATGGTTCTAAACCAAATGCACTACCAGGTACAGCTGCAACTTTAGCTTCTTCTAAAATCCACTCCACAACTTCTGTATCATTGCTTAAAAATTTTCCATTCTTAGTTTTTTTACCAATCAATCCGGAAACATTTGGGTAAGCATAAAAAGCTCCTTTTGGCATTAAACAGCTTATACCATCAATGGAATTTAAACCTTCAACCACAAGATTTTTTCTTTCGTTAAATGCTTTTAAACATGGTTCTAAAAATTTTCTATCACCATTCAATCCAGCTAAGGCTGCATATTGTGATATTGAAGTTGGATTAGAGGTTGATTGACCTTGTATTTTCATCATAGCTAGAATCAAATCTTTTCTCCCAGCTGCATAACCAATTCTCCAACCAGTCATGCAATAGCTTTTTGAAACACCGTTGACTGTAAGTATTCTATCTTTCAAATCTGGAGCAATTTGAGCTAATGTATAAAATTTAAAATCATCATATATTATATATTCATATATATCATCTGTTATGACATTTACATCTTTATGTTGTCGTAAAACATCTGCAATATTATTTAACTCTTGTTTTGTATAGCATGAACCTGATGGATTAGAAGGGCTATTTAAAATTATCCATTTTGTTTTTTTTGATATAATATTATCTAATTCTGAAGGGTTAATTTTAAAATCATTTTCTTCATTACAATTTAAAAACTTCGGTGTACCACCAGCTAATATTGTCATGTCTGGATATGAAACCCAATATGGTGTAGGGATAATTACTTCATCTCCTGAATTTAATGAAGCAAACAAAGCATTAAACAAAATCTGTTTTCCACCAACTCCAACTATGACTTGATCTATATTATAATCTATCTCGTTGTCATTTTTAAATTTATTTACTATTGCTTGTTTTAACTCAGGTATACCCTCTACATTGGTATATTTAGTATAGCCCATATTTATCGCTTTAATTGCAGCATCTTTTACATGTTCTGGTGTATCAAAATCTGGTTCTCCAGCAGATAAGCTAATTATTTTTTCACCAGCAGCTCTAAGTTCTCTTGCTTTAGCTGTAATAACCATTGTAGGTGATGGCTTAATTTTTTTTAAACTGTGTGAAATAAAATCCATTTAAACTCCAATTACTAATGCTATTGAATATTTTTCTTTCTATCATAAATCAATATTATGTCTATTGCCAATAATCATAAATTTAAACTAAAATCAGATTTTGATCCAGCAGGAGATCAACCTAAAGCAATAAATGATTTAATTGAAGGCATAAATAAAAAAGAAAAAGACCAGGTACTTATGGGTGTAACTGGTTCAGGGAAAACCTTTACAATGGCCCATGTGATAAAAACCCTTAATAAACCCACATTGATAATGGCTCCAAATAAGACACTTGCAGCTCAATTATATGGTGAGATGAAAGAGTTTTTTCCTGAAAATGCAGTAGAGTACTTTGTTTCGTATTATGATTATTATCAACCTGAAGCTTACGTTCCAAGATCTGATACATTTATCGAAAAGGAGTCTAGCATTAACGAACAAATTGATAGAATGAGGCATTCAGCTACAAGATCTTTGTTAGAGAGAAATGATGTTATAATTGTTGCATCGGTTTCATGTATATATGGAATTGGATCTGTTGAAACTTATTCACAAATGACAATTAATTTAAAAAAAGGTGATAATATATCACAACATAAATTAATCAGACAATTTACAGAACTTCAATATAAGAGAAATAACTTAAACTTTTCAAGAGGTACATTTAGAGTAAGAGGAGACATTGTCGAAATTTTTCCAGCACATTATGAAAATGCCGCATGGAGAATAAATTTTTTTGGAGATGAAATTGAAGAAATTTACGAAATCGATTCCTTAACAGGTAAAAAATTAAATAAACTTGATCAAATTAAATTATATGCAAACTCACATTATGTAACACCCAAACCAACATTAAATCAGGCAATTAAACAAATTAAAGAAGAACTAAAAATAAGATTGAATCAATTTTATAACGAAAATAAATTACTTGAAGCCCAAAGACTTGAACAAAGAACAAATCATGACTTAGCCATGATACAAGCCGCTGGAACTTGTCCCGGAATAGAAAATTATAGCAGATATTTATCAGGAAGAAATCCAGGTGAACCACCACCAACATTATTTGAATATTTGCCAAAAAACTCTCTAGTTTTTGCAGATGAAAGTCACATTAGCATAAGTCAGATTGGAGCGATGTACAAAGGGGATCATAGCAGAAAGCTTACTCTATCTGAATATGGATTTAGATTACCCTCTTGCTTAGACAATAGACCGTTAAAATTCGAAGAATGGGAAATGTTTAGACCTCAAACAATTTATGTTTCAGCAACGCCTGGTGAGTGGGAGCTCGATAAAACAAGTGGAATTTTTGTTGAACAATTAGTAAGACCAACAGGATTAATTGATCCAAAGATTATTATTAAACCTACCTCAAACCAAGTAGATGATTTAATAGATGAATGTAAAAAAGAAATTAAAAAAAATCATAGGATTCTTGTAACAACCTTAACAAAAAAAATGGCTGAATCTCTTACAGAATTTATGCATGAAGCTAATTTAAAAGTTAGATATATCCACTCAGATGTAGAGACATTAGAAAGAATTGAAATTATAAGAGATTTGAGATTGGGAAAATTTGAAGTTTTAATTGGCATTAATTTACTCAGAGAAGGTTTAGATATTCCAGAGTGTGCACTTGTTGCGGTACTTGATGCTGACAAAGAAGGTTATTTGAGATCTAAAACATCTTTAATTCAAACAATCGGAAGAGCTGCAAGAAACCTTGAGGGGAAGGTTATTCTTTATGCTGACAAAATAACAACATCAATGCAATATGCAATGGATGAAACTAATAGAAGAAGGGAAAAACAAATACGTTTTAATAAAAAAAATAATATTAAACCCAAAACTATACAAAATAAAATCTCTGATATTTTGTCTGACTTAAATAATGATAATAAAAAAGAAGAAAAAAAATTAATGAAACATGTTAAATCAATTCCTGAACTTGAAAAAGAAATGAGAGAAGCTGCAAGTAATCTAGAATTTGAAGAAGCAGCAAAATTAAGAGATATTATTAATCGACTTCAACAAAAGGAAATTGGTCTATTAAAAAAATAGATTTTTATATTTCAAAAATTATAATCTAGATATGAATAAAATAACCAAAGTTGGTAATCATTTAAATCTTGAACATGGAATAAAAGTAATTTTATTAGAACTTAAAAATATTCCTAAAAAACCAGGAATTTATAAAATGATTAATTCTTCAGACGATCCAATATATATTGGAAAAGCTAAGAATTTATATAAAAGAATTCTCAGCTATACAAAAGCTACTAAACTTAATAGACGTTTAATTACAATGATTAGTAATATCCAGAAAATAGAAATCAATATTACTAACTCTGAAGTAGAAGCTTTACTGTTAGAATCTAACTTAATTAAAAAATTCGAACCAAAATTTAATGTTCTTTTAAAAGACGATAAGAGTTTTAGTTCTATTTATATATCAACCAATGACGATTTTCCAAAAATGATAACTCACAGAGGAATTAAAAAGAAAAAAGGAAAATATTTTGGCCCATTTACTTCTAAAAGTTCAATCAACAAGACAATCGAGACGTTGCAAAAGGTTTTTTTAATCAGAAATTGTTCAGATAATATTTTTAATACTCGATCTAGACCCTGCCTTCAATATCAAATAAAAAGATGTAGCGCTCCATGTGTTAACTATATTTCTAAAGCTGATTATTTAGATGGAATACAAAATGTAATTAATTTTTTATCAGGAAAATCACATGATATTAAAAAGATTTTGTCAGACAAAATGTATGAGAAATCTGAAAATCAAAATTATGAAGAAGCTGCTATTTTAAGAAATCAAATTTATGCAATATCTAATGTTATAACTTCTCAAAATATCAATTATCAAATGCTTAAAAATCTTGATTTAATTTATATGATAAAAAAACAAAATCATTGTGTAGTTCAAATGTCAATTATTAGAAATGGAAGTAATTATGGTTCAATTTCTCATTTTCCAAAAATCACTGATTACGGCGATGATTTAAAGGAAAATGAAATTATGTCTTCCTTTTTAAATCAATATTATAAAAATAATGAAGCACCAAAATTAATAATTGTTAATGTTATACCAGAACAAAAAAACTTACTTGAGGAACTTTTTTCTAAACAACAAAAACATTTGGTAAAAATTTATAAACCACTAAAAGGATTTAAATTAAAAATACTAAATGATTTAGAGAAAACAGCTCTTCAAAATTTAAATAAAAAACTTTTTCAAAACACCTCAAATAAGAAAAACTTATTTAATTTAAGTAAATTACTTAACATAAATGAAATAAAGAAAATAGAGACATATGATAATTCTCATAATCAGGGAACAAACGCGATTGGAGCATTCATTACATTTACAGAGAATGGCTTTGAAAAAAACCTATATAGAAAATTTATAATTAAAGGGTTAATGCAAGAGAAAACATTCAAATTCAATGATGATTATTCTATGATGGAAGAAGTTATAACAAGACGCTTTAAAAATAATACTACCATTCAGCCACCAGATTTAGTTCTTATTGATGGCGGAAAAGGACATTTAAGAAAAGTTCAAGATACTTTAAATCAAATTAAAAATCATAAGATTTTTGTTTTAGCTGTATCAAAAGGAAGAGATAGGAACTCTGGAAATGAAAATTTTTATTACGGTAATAATCAAGAATTATTTTTAAATAAAAATGATCCAATACGATTTTTTTTACAAAATTTGCGTGATGAGGCACATAGATTTGCAATTGGATATCATAGAAGCAAAAGGACAAAATCTCTTTTTAAAAACCCTGTAGACGAAATACAAGGTATTGGGAAGATCAGAAAAAAAAATCTATTAGATTATTTTGGATCCAGTAATGGTATTAAAAAAGCTTCAATTGAAGATTTAGAAAAAGTACCAAATATAAATAAAAAAACTGCTGAAATAATTTTTAATTTTTTTAATGGTAGTTAAAAAATAAATTATTAATATAACTTATGCATTCAATTAAATTACAAAAACATATACCAAATTTTCTTACAAGCTTTAGATGTCTGAGTAGTATCATTGTGCCTTTGTTTATTATTTACGGAGATGAAATTGGTGCTATTCTCGCACCAATAATTTTTATCATTGCTGGAATTACCGATTTTTTTGATGGCTTCTTAGCAAGAAAATATAATGTAACATCAAATTTTGGTAAAATTATTGATCCTGTTGCTGATAAAATGTTGATTATTTCAACATTATTAGCTCTCAGTATGGAGGGTTTTTTTGACTATTACTATACTTTAATTCCAGTTTTATTCATTGTATTAAGAGAAATTTTCATAACTGGCATTAGAGAACAAACATACAATATGAATATAAAACTCGACGTTTCAGTTTTAGCTAAATGGAAAACAACAATTCAAATTGTTGCCTGCTCAACATACCTTGTTTGGAGATCTCATTCATTTTTTTTCGAATCAAAGGTTATTTTTATTTTGTCAGTCTTTTTAATTTGGATTGCAGGGATAATAACTATAATTACATGTTATGATTATCTAAAAAAAGTATGGGATCATCTATAGGATATTGATATATGATCATTAAATATTTTTCATGGGTAAAAGACATTGTAGGTAAATCTGAAGAAACAATCTCAATTTCCCCAGATATAGATACCCCAGAAAAGCTAATTAATTTTTTAATTACAAGAAATGAAAAATATAAAAAAGCATTTAGTAAACGTGCAACTATTAAAGTCGCACAAAATAAAATTTATATTTCAAAATCTACGAAAATTAAAAATGATGATGAAATAGCTTTCTTCCCTCCTGTCACTGGAGGTTAAAATATCTAGAAAAGTTAAAATCAAAATTCAAAAAAAATCGTTTAATGTCGACCAAGAAAATAAATTTCTTTTAAAAAATAATACTGGAGCAATAGTGAACTTTTTAGGAACTGTCAGGGCTAAAGACAAAAATAATAAAAACATTTTATCAATGACATTAGAACACTATCCTTTAATGACAGAAAATGAAATTTTAAAAATAACAGAAAAAGCCTTAAAAAAATGGGATATAAATTACATTTCAATTATTCATAGAATAGGTAAGTTGTTTCCTAAAGATAAAATTGTATACGTTGGTGTGAGCTCAAAACATAGACAGAATGCATTTAATGCATGTAACTTTATTATGGATTATTTAAAAACAAATGCGACATTTTGGAAAATAGAAGAATTTGAAAACGAAAATAAATGGGTAATTCAAGATAAAAAAGAAATCAAAGCGCTCGAAAAATGGAGTTAATTCACTAACTGTTTACAACTTTTTCGTATGCTTTCATTAAATTAAATGATAATTCACCAGGCGTAAATTTTAAATCTTCACCAATTTGACTTACAGGTGTAACTTCTGCCGCTGTTCCAGTTAAAAAACATTCTTCAGCATCATGTATATCATCAAGTCTTAATTGTTTTTCAATAGTATTTACTCCAAGATCTTTAGCTAACTTTATTACTGTACGTCTTGTAATTCCATCTAAAAAACAATCAGGTTTTGGAGTATATAAATTTCCATCTTTAAATTTAAAAAATATATTAGCGCCGGTTGCCTCCGCTATAAGATCCCTCCAGTCTAACATTACTGCATCGCTATAACCTTTTGCTTCAGCATCATGTTTTGATAAAGTACAAATCATATACAGGCCAGATGCTTTGACATGAACAGGAGCACAATTTGGATCAGGCCTTCTCCATTTAGCAATATCTAATTTAATACCTTTCATTTTTTCATGAGGATCAAAATAACTTGGCCATGCCCATGAAGCAATAGCAACATTAATGGTTGTTTTTTGAGCTGATACGGCCATCATTTCACTACCCCGCCATGCTATAGGTCTCACATATGCATCTTTTAAACCATTAGAAATAATTAATTCTTTTTTTGCATTCAAAATTTCAGATTGTGTAAAAGGTATTTCCATATCCATAGTTTGAGCACCCTCAAAGAATCTTTGAGTGTGTTCTTCGGATTTAAATATTTTACCATTATACGCTCTTTCACCTTCAAAAACTGAGCTAGCGTAATGCAATCCATGATTCAGTACATGTATCTTTGAATCGTTCCATTCAACTAACTTACCATTGAGCCAGATCTTTCCTTCTCTATTATCAAAACCCTGTATCACAAAAACCTCATAAAAACTTTAATTTAAACAAATTTTTTTAAAAAGTAACTACTAAATTTAAAAAATAAAATTGTAATTTCACTTGGAGTTGTAATAATTTTAAATAAAGTGTATTTAAAGAGGTTTATTATTAATTCACATATTTTAATTGTTGATGATGATCAAAAATTAAGAAATCTTTTAAGTGATTTTTTAAAAAATAATGAGTTTTTAGTGTCAGATGCTTCCAATGCTTATGATGCTCAAAATTTAATGAATAGTATTATCTTTGATTTAATTATTTTAGATATAATGATGCCTGGAAAAACAGGGCTTCAATTTTTAAAAGAAATAAGAAAAAATAGTAGGGTTCCAATTTTAATGTTAACAGCAATGTCTTCGACTGAAGATAGAATTGATGGATTAGAAACTGGTGCTGATGATTATCTTTCAAAACCATTCCAACCTAAAGAACTGTTGCTAAGAATAAAAAATATCTTAAAAAGAAATTCTTATGTTAACAAAGTAAAACCTAGTTCAAATTTAGAGTTTGGTCCATTTTTCTTTAATATGGATTCCTTAAATCTTTACAAAAACGGCTTATCGATACATCTTACTACGTCAGAACAAAATTTGTTACAATGCTTTGCAAAAATGCCTAACAAAGCTCTATCTAGAGATGATTTGAACAAAATGTTAGGTGGAAAAATGGAAGATAGATCAATTGATGTTGCAATAACTAGAATAAGAAAAAAAATTGAAAAAGATCAAAGATTTCCAACATATCTCCAGACTATAAGAGGCTTTGGATGGAAATTAAATACTTTTAACAGTAAAGAATTTGAAAATGAGGCTTAGAAACATTACTCCAAAAAGTTTGTTCGGAAGAATGTTATCAATCATTCTTATTCCTATAATATTAGTTCAAATAATATCTGTTTTTATTTTTTATGAGAGACACTGGGACTCTGTCTCAAGACATATGTCAAAAAATCTTGCAAATGATATAGGACTTTTAATTGACGAACTAGGTTCTAATCCTTCTAAGGATGAGAGGTCATTATCTGCAACAAAAGCAAGACAATATTTTAATTTCATATTTTATTGGCTAGAAGGAGGAATATTAAAACCAAATCAAAATTTAGACAAAAAATTTTTTAATTTCAGAGATGCTTTATCCTTAAGAATAAAAAAACCTTTTTATTTATCAACTCAGGAAAATACTGGTCAGATAGTAGCTGATATTCAATTAGCTAATGGAATTGTCAGAATGACAATAGAGAAAAAACGTCTATTTGCATCAACGGGTCTAACATTTATTGTATGGTCTATTGGTTCGTCAGTAATTTTATTTTCTATTGCTATAATTTTTCTAAGAGGTCAAGTTAGACCAATTTTAAATTTAGCGAATGCTGCTCGTCAGATTGGTTTTGGTCGAGATGTAAAAAATTATAATATTGAAGGTGCTACCGAAGTAAGATTAGCTGGTAGAGCTTTTCAGGCTATGAGACATAGAATAAAAAAACAAATTACAGAGAGAATGGAATTACTTGCAGGTGTAAGTCATGATTTGAGAACTCCGATAACAAGAATGAAATTACAATTAGAATTACTCAATGAAAATACAAATCTCAAAAATAATTTGGGTGAAGATCTAGATGAAATGGAAGAAATGATAAAAGGTTATTTAGAGTTTGCAAAAGATGATAGAGAAGAGGAAATGGTAGAAGCAAATTTATTTAAAATTGTTCAATTAGCAGCCAAATCATCAGATCCTAGCTTAAATAAAATTGAAATATCTCCACCATCATCTGACTTGCCAATTTTCCCTATGCAAGTAAGATCAATCAATCGAGCATTAATAAATTTATTGAACAATGCTATTAAATATGCTGGAAAAGCTAAAATTTCTACTCGGTTATTTGATGATCATTGCGAAGTTGTAATTGATGATAATGGTCCAGGAATACCCCGTGATAAAAGAGAAGAAGCATTACTACCTTTTAATAGGCTTGAACATTCAAGAAACAAAAATACAGGAGGAATAGGTCTCGGACTTTCAATTGCGAATAATTCTATACTTTCGCACGGCGGTGAACTTATCTTAGAAGATAGTCCATTAGGTGGATTAAGAGCTAGAGTATTACTACCAATTTAATTTTTAAATAAAAATGGTAATTCAAAAACTTTCTTTAAATCCTTATCTAAATTACTCATGATTTTATCAATAGTTATTTCTTCTCTATTTAAAAGTTTGTTTAAATTTTTAATATAAAGAGAGTTTAATAAAGTTGCTTTTATATTTAACTTAAAATATGTATCTTTGTCACCGCAACATTTCATTAATTTTAAAATAAATTTATGATTTTGATTATTTAAAATTAAAAAGTTTAATAATTTATCTCTTTTTTTAGAACTTAAAAAAATTAATGCTTTTTTGTATTTATCCAAATTTTCAAATTTTATAAAAAAAGCTTCTAAAATTTTTTCAAAATATGTTGCATCTTCATCTCTAATTTCTTTATTTAATAAAATTAATATTTCATCGTCAATTTTTGAATTAAATAATTTCAAATACTCTAATTTATTGATTTCTTCACTATAAGGAAATAATGTTTTTATAATAGAATTATCTAATTTTAATTTTTTTGAAATTAAGTTTAAATCAAAACTTTCTCCTTTTAAAATTGAATTAATATACTCATCAGCAATTAAATATTTTATTTCAAAATTATTCATCTTTTTAATTTTTTAATTCATGTGCTCTATTAATAGCATTTAATACAGCTTTTTCTAATATAATCTTTAAACCTTCTTCTTCATTCATTAGAATTTTTAAAGCTGCTTCAGTTGTTCCACCTGGACTAGTAACATTTTTTCTAAGAGAAGTGGCATTATTACTCTTTTCAGAGTCTAACAAAATGGCTGAACCAATAAAAGTATTTTTGGCAAAATTAATAGCGTCGTCTTTAGATATTCCTAAATCTATAGCAATTTCAGTTAGAGCTTCCGTTAAATAAAAGAAGTAAGCTGGCCCTGATCCAGAAATTGCAGTTATTAAATCAATTTGTTCTTCATTTGAAACAAAAGAAACTGTACCTATTGATGATAATAGTTCTTCTATAATAAGCTTTTCATTTGGTAATATAGAACTAGAACAATATATAGCTGTAACACCCCTTGATATAGAGGCTGGTAGATTAGGCATTGCTCTAACTATTTTTATTTCAGTAGAAATATTTTCTTTAAACCAACTAACAGATTTTCCAGCTAAAATTGATATAAAAACTGTACTTTTATTTTCAAATTTTAATATATCATTTTTTATATCATTTAATTGTTGAGGTTTTATAGCAAGAAAAACAAAATCAATTTTTTTATTTTCTGTAAAAAATTCATTGAAATTTTTGTATACTTTTACATTTGAAAATTTTTTATAATTTAATAATAGTTCTTCTTTTTCAATTATTGAAATTTTATACTGAGAGTTTTCTTTTACCCAACCTTTTGCAAGGGCTGATCCCATTTTTCCATGCCCAATTAATACAATATGATTCATATTTAAAGTCCATATTTAGTTTATTTTTTTTTAGCTTTTGATACTTTTATTTCTAAAGATAATTTGTTTACTCTATCTTCTAATGCATGAAAATCTTCACGTGTTACATAACCTTTTTTATTTAAATATTTTTCAATTTTAATATTAATTAAATTTTCAATCTCACTTTTAATACCTGAAAAAGTTGATAAAATTCCATATGCAATTGATTTACTGTCGTTAAAAAAATTTTTGTCTTTCATATTTCTACCTATCATCTATATTTAATTATAAATACTATACTAATTCAACATATATAAAAAAATTATGAATTTTCCAGCAATTGATCCGATAGCTTTCACAATTGGTCCTCTAGCTGTTAGATGGTATTCGTTATCATATATAATTGGCATTTTGATTGGCTTAATTTTAATAAATAAATTTATAATTACTTATAAAAAAAATATAACAAAAAATGATGTCTATGATTTATTAAATTATTTAATTTTAGGAATAATTATTGGGGGAAGATTAGGATATGTTTTCTTTTATAATTTAGAATTTTATTTTTATAATCCATTTGAAATACTTAAAATATGGAATGGTGGAATGTCATTCCATGGAGCCATGGTTGGAATCATAATTTCTATTGGTTGGTTCAGCTCTAAAAATAATAAATCTTTTTTTGATTTTACAGACATTATTTGTCTAGCATCACCAATTGGTATTTTTTTTGGAAGAATTGCAAACTTCATTAATGGTGAATTATATGGCAAAGTCACAAATCACGCATTTGGTATTATATTTCCAAGAGGTGGTGAATTACCAAGACACCCTAGTCAATTATATGAAGCATTTTTTGAAGGGCTAATTCTATTTATAATATTAAATTGTCTTTTTTTCTTTACAAACCTTAAATCAAAGTCAGGTATTATATCTAGCCTTTTTCTTATCCTTTACGGTATTTTTAGATTCTTTATTGAAACTTTAAGAGAACCTGATGCCCATATTGGTTTGTTATGGAATTTATTATCTATGGGACAATTGTTATGTGTTCCCATGATTGCATCTGGAATTGTACTTTTGGCTTATGTAAAAAAATTAAATGAACAACAAATTAATTAATCATTTAAAGAAATTATTGATAAAAAATAATTATCTTGATCTTTATACTTTTTTAGATGTTATTTTGTATGATAAACAATTTGGATTTTATAATTCAATTAATTTTAAAAAAAATGAATTAGTTGGCAAAAAAGGTCATTTCATAACAGCACCAGAAATTTCTCAATTATTTGGTGAACTCGTTGGTATATGGATTTTACAACTATGTAGTGAAAATGATTTTCATGATATTAATTTACTTGAACTAGGCCCTGGAAAAGGCACTTTAATGAATGATATATTAAGAATTTTTTCTCAACAAAAAGAAAATATAAAAATTAAAATCCACTTATTAGAGTTTAGTAAAGTTTTAAAATCCTATCAAAAGGAAAATTTAAAACAATATGGTCACGAATTAAAATGGTATAATAATATTTTTAAAATTAAAGATCAGCTAAATGATAATCCGACAATTATTATTTCAAATGAATTTTTTGATTGTCTTCCTATCAATCAATATAAATTTTATAAAACAAAAAATATATATACTAAAAAAATTGTAAGACTTGATAAAAATAACTTTTTTTTCGATGAACAAGTTTTAGAACCTCAAGATATTCCTTTTATATCAAATATTATCAAAAAAGACTTTGATAAATTAAATGAGGAGACAACTATAGAACACTCACCTTTTGTATTATCACATATAAATCAAATTTGTGACATAATTCTTGAGAATAAAGGTGCTAATTTGTTAATTGATTATGGTAAAAACGACCCTTATGGTGATACACTTCAATCAGTATTTAAAAATGAAAGAAGTAATTTATTTAATAAAATCGGTGAAAGTGATTATTCATCTTTAGTTGACTTTAGTAATATAGAACAAATTGTAGAAAATAAAAATTTACAGCATTACCAGCTTAAAACACAAAGAGAATTTTTATTGGAAATGGGTATAAATAAAAGAATTGAAAATTTGTCTTTAAATGCAAATGAATTTGAAAGAAGAGATTTGCTCTCTGGATATGAGAGACTTATTTCAAAAAGACAAATGGGTGATATATTTAAAGTAAATTGTTTTAGTAACAAAAATCTAGAAGTGCCAATTTTTAAATTATAGAAAAAAATGACAAAATATCAATTTAGTAAAATTAAAAACGTAAATTACAATTTTTTTTCAGCAGAAAGAGGTTTTTCATCTTTCCCATATAATAGTCTTAACTGTAGTTTTAACACTCAAGATTCCTATGAAAATATTTTAGAAAATAGAAACTTAGTTAAAGATATGATTTGCTTAAATTATCTTTTTTTTATCAATCAAATTCACTCTAACAAAGTCTTTTTTTTAAAAGATAAAAAACAATTATCTTCTAAATTAAATGTTGATGGAGTTGTTACCAATTTAAAAAATGTAGGTTTGTCAATACTTACTGCTGATTGTGCTCCAATTTTTTTTCTTGACTTAAATAATGATATTATTGCTGCTTGTCATGCAGGTTGGCGTGGCGCTCTTAATGGGATTATAGAAAATACAATAAATAAAATGATTGAAATTGGAAGTTTGAGAAAAAACATCCTTGCTATTATAGGCCCCACCATTCAACAATACTCATATGAAATTGGCAATAATTTAGCTATAAAAATTAAATGTACTACTGAATATAAATCAAAAAATAAAATTCTTGTTGAAAAATCAAAAAAAAATTTTTTTAATTTACCTTTATTCATAAAACATAAGTTAAATTTAAATGAAATAAACAATATTAGTGATGTCGAGATAGATACGTATTTGAATAAAAATTTTTTTAGTTACAGAAGAACTACACAAAACAGAAAGAGTGATGGCTTGAAAAAAGCTACAGGTCGTCAAGTATCAGTTATAGGATTAAAATAAATTTATCATGCCACATTTAATTATCTTTATTTTCTTAATAATTATTGGTAGTTTCATTATGTTATTTATATAGAGAATTTTGTTTTAAGGTTTGTCCATGAAAATACTTTCTTGTAATTCAAATTTGCCCTTAGCTGATTCAATCTCAAAAGAATTAAATTTAAAACTTGTGGATGCAGAAGTTAAAAGATTCTCTGATATGGAAGTTTTTGTTGAGGTTAAGGAAAACGTTAGAGGTGAAGATATGTTTGTCATACAATCAACCTCATATCCTGCAAATGATAATTTAATGGAATTACTAGTTACATTAGACGCATTAAGAAGAGCAAGTGCAAAAAGAATAACAGCTGTAATTCCTTATTTTGGCTATGCGAGACAGGATAGAAAGTCAGGTCCAAGAACACCAATTTCTGCAAAACTTGTAGCTAACTTAATAACTTCAGCTGGTGCAGATAGAGTTCTTACAATGGATTTGCATGCAGGACAAATACAAGGCTTTTTTGATATTCCCACAGATAATCTTTTTACAGCACCAGTTTTTGCTAAAGATATTAAAGATAAATATTCAGATGTCCCCACTATAGTTGTTTCCCCAGATGTTGGAGGAGTATTAAGAGCAAGAGCTATAGCAAGAAGAATTAATGCTGGACTTGCAATTATTGATAAAAGAAGAGAAAAACCTGGTGCATCTGAAGTTATGAATATAATAGGTGATGTATCTAAACATCATTGTATTTTAGTTGATGATATTGTTGATTCTGGTGGCACATTATGTAATGCAGCTCAAGCTTTAGTTTCAGCTGGAGCAATTTCTGTTGATGCATACGTGACACATGGTGTGCTGTCGGGATCTGCGGTGTCTAGGGTCCTTAATTCACCTTTACAAAATTTAGTTACGACTGACTCTATTCAAGCAACTGAACCAATCAAATTAGCTTCAAATATCAGACAAATTTCAATAGCAACTATACTTGGGGAAGCTATAAGAAGAGTACATACAGAATCTTCAGTATCAAGTTTGTTTGATTAATTAATATTTTTCTTTTCATTTTAATAATAAAAGGTTATTAATTCTTACTTATTGCACCCCTGGAGGCAATTAATTATTTATGGAGTTTTTTAAAAATGGAAGCAATTGATTTAAAAGCGAATCTAAGAGACAAGGTTGGTAAGGGGTCTGCCAGATTTGCTAGAAAAAATAATCTTATACCAGCTGTTATTTATGGTAATAAAGAAAAACCAATAACAATTTCTTTGGAAAAAAAAGAATGGTATTTTTTAATGCAAAAGCCTGGTATTTTTGGACAACTTATTAATATTGAGACCAAAGACGGAAAACACTTTGTTTTACCAAGAGATATCCAATTTCATCCAGTGACGGAAGATACTTTACATATTGATTTTTTAAGAGTTACAGACAAATCTTATGTTAACGTGGGTATTACTGTAGAGTTTATAAATGAAGATAAATGTAACGGCATAAAATTTGGTGGAGTTTTGAATGTAGTAAGATCACAAGTTGAGTTAAATTGTCCAGCTACAGCTATCCCAGAAAAAATTACTGTTGATTTAGAAGGGCTGAATGTTGGTGATACTATACATATTAGCTCTATAAGTTTACCTGAAAACTGCACGCCAACTATAACAGATCGTGATTTTACAGTTGCTACTATAGCTGCCCCAAGAGGTGGAATGTCTGATGCTGACGAAGAAGATGAAACAACCGAAGAGCAGATAACAGAAGAAACTGAAGAAAAAACAGAGGATAAAAAAGAAGAATAGTGTACATAAATGTATCTTTTAGTTGGATTAGGTAACCCAGGTACAAAATATTACTATAATAGACATAACATTGGCTATATGGTCATTGATCATTTAGCAAAAAATTATGAGTTACCTAGTTTTAAAAAAAAAACCAAATCTTCTTTTTCCATAGGTTTAATTGAATCGTATAAAGTAATATTGCTAAAACCAACTACTTATATGAATTTATCTGGTGAAAGTGTATTAGAAATAAAATCTTTTTATAATATTGATATAGATAATGTATTTGTTTTTCACGATGAAATAGATCTGAAATTAGGTGAAATTAAAGTTAAAAAAGGTGGTAGCCATAATGGGCATAACGGTCTAAAATCCATAGACAATCTTATAGGAAGATCATACCACAGAATTAGAATAGGAGTTGACAGACCTTTTGTTGACAGAATAGAAAACAAAAGCCATATTGTTTCGAAATGGGTTTTAACTGACTTTACTGAAATTGAAAAAGAAAATCTAATACAAAAAAATTTAAGTTTTATATCACAGAATTTAGTAAATCTCATTTCAAAAGAATTTGAATGTTTTAATAATAATAAATAATTTTTTTAAGGCTTATAAATGGGATTTAAATGTGGAATTGTTGGCTTACCAAATGTTGGAAAATCAACTTTATTTAATGCATTAACTCAAACAACATCAGCTGAGGCAGCAAATTATCCATTTTGCACTATAGAACCAAATGTAGGTAATGTAATAGTCCCAGATGATAGACTAGATAAATTAGCAAAAATTGCAGAATCAAAAAATATAATTCCTACTCAAATTCAATTTGTAGATATTGCTGGTTTAGTTAAAGGAGCTAGTAAAGGGGAAGGGCTTGGAAATCAGTTTTTATCACATATTAGAGAAGTTGATGCTATATTACATGTTTTAAGATGTTTCGAAGACAAAGAAATTACACATGTCAATAATATTATAGACCCAATTTCAGATAAGGAAATAATTGATACAGAGCTCATACTTTCAGATTTAAATAGCTTAGAAAAACAAATGAATAATCTTAAAAAGAAAATACGCACAGAAGATAAAGAATTAAAATATCAATATGGTGTAATGGAAAAACTTTATAAAGCTCTATCTAATGGAAAAAAAATAAATGAACTATTAGATATAAATGAGAAAGAAAAAGAAATTATAAAAAAATTGTTTTTAATTACATCAAAACCAGAACTTTTTGTTTGTAATGTTTCAGAGAATGATTTATCAAATGGCAACAATTTTACCAAAGAACTAGAAACGAAATTTGTCAATAAAAACAATAAAATAATTTTCATTTCAACGTTAATAGAAGCTGAAATCTCACAATTAGATGATGATGATAAAATTGAATTTATAAAGGATCTAGGAATTTCAGAAACAGGTTTGTCAAGATTAATAAAAGCTGGCTACACTCTTCTTGAATTGATCACTTTTTTTACAATTGGTCCTAAAGAAGCCAGGGCGTGGACTATTGAAAAAGGCATACAAGCTTCTAAGGCTGCAGGTAAAATTCATACAGATATAGAAAAAGGATTTATAAGAGCTGAGACTATTTCAACTATTGATTACTTAAATTGCCAAGGTGAAGCTGGAGCAAAGGAAGCTGGAAAATTAAGGATTGAAGGTGCAGATTATATTGTTAAAGATGGTGACATTTTCAATTTTAGATTTAATGTTTAAGGTGAGTTAAAAATGAACGAAACTATAGAATTAAAAACTCTAGATAATCATAATTTTAATGCTTTTATTTCACGTCCAGACTCTAAACCAAAAGGAGGGTTAGTTGTAATTCAAGAAATATTTGGTGTAAATGAACATATACGTGAAGTTTGTAAAAAATTTATGAAAGAAGGTTATTTAACTATCGCTCCCTCGCTGTTTGATCGAGAAGGCAAGAATATAGAACTTGATTACACCAAAAATGATATTAATAAAGGAAGAGTTCTAAAAGAGAAATATAATTTATTATCTTTGAATGAAATCAAATCCTCGGTTGAATATGTAAAATCAGCAGGGAAAGTTGGCGTTGTAGGTTATTGTTGGGGTGGTTCTTTAGCTTATAGATCTGGGTGTGAATTAGAAAATATAAACTGTTCCATTGCTTATTATGGTGGAGATATACCTATGTCTAAATTAACTATAAAATGTCCCTCTATGTGTCATTTTGGCGAATTAGATGCTGGCATCCCCATTGATGACGTTCTTAAATTTAAAAATAATAATCCTGACATTAAATTATTTACTTATCCAGCTGACCATGGATTTAATTGCGACCATAGATCTCAATACAATGAAGTTTGTTCAAGGATTGCATTTGAGAGAACAGTCGGGTTTTTAAACAAAAACTTAATTTAGTTTTTATTTTTAATTGGTGCCCAAATTTGTCTCATAGAAAAATAAGACAATATTGAAAAAACGATCAAAAATAATATAACAGTTATTCCTAATTGTTTTCTTTCCTCTAGTTCAGGCTCTGAGGCCCAAGCTAAAAATGTTGTTACATCAATAGCCATCTGATCTGGAGAAGCTTTAGTACCATCTAAGTACTCAATTCCATCTTCATAAAGAGGTTGAGGCATCGCTATTAGATTGCCGGAATAAAATTTATTATAATACATACCTTCTGGGACTATCATGTTTTTTGGAGGTTCTACATATCCACTCAAAAGAGCATGTAAATAATTTGCACCGTTTGGTCTAGCTTTGATTATTAATGACAAATCTGGAGGATAAGCTCCACCATTTGCTGCAATTGCTGCTTTTTTATTAGGATATGGCGATGCAAATTTATCACTCGGTCTTCCAGGTCTAGTGAAAAATTCTCCGTCATCATTAGGACCATCAGTTATTTCAAATTGTGAGGCAATTGCTTTTAATTCATCTTGATTATATCCCAAAGCGGCTAAGTTTCTATAAGAGATTAATCTCATTCCATGACATCCAGCACAAACTTCTTTATAAACTTGAAAACCCCTTTGAGCTGAAGCTTTGTCAAATGTTCCAAATATACTTGAGAAAGACCAATTTTTGTCTGGGTACTCAATAGCTTTACCCGCAGATAAAGCTAATTTACTAAGAAAAAAATTAAATAAGATTAAAAAGTATAATACTAATTTACTAAACCTCATTTATTTTTTCTCTCTCATCGCCATCACCGTACTTGCGTTACTGGAAGCTGTAATAATGGGTGTCGAAATCGATACTGGAAGTGGCCTTGTGCTTTCTATTTTTGGAAGCAAAGGAAGAATAATTAAAAAGTGAAAAAAGTAATACGCAGTCGCTAATCTAGATAATACAACATAAATACCTTCAGCAGGCATTGCTCCTAAATACCCAAGTGCTATACAATCAATTACTAAAAACCAGAAAAATAGCTTATATAAAGGCCTAAATTGACTAGATCTAACAGAAGATTTATCTAACCATGGTAATACAAATAAGACCATTATTGCACCAAACATAAATAAAACACCACCAAGCTTATCAGGAATAGCTCTTAAAATAGCATAAAAAGGTAGGAAATACCATTCAGGTACAATGTGCGCAGGTGTTACCATTGGATTGGCTGGTATGTAATTATCAGGATGACCCATGAAATTGGGAAAAAAGAAAACTGCAGCTGCAAAAATAGTAGCAAAAACAGATAATCCAAACAAATCTTTGATAGTGTAGTATGGATGAAATGGAATTGTATCTTGTTTTCCTTTTACATCTATTCCAATAGGATTGTTTGAACCAAATCTATGAAGTGCTACTAGATGAAGAATAACAACACCAACGATTACAAATGGTAAAACAAAGTGTAGTGAAAAAAATCTATTTAGCGTTGGATTATCGACTGAAAATCCTCCCCACAACCACGTTACTATACTTTCGCCTATTAATGGTATAGCCGAAAATAAGTTCGTTATAACAGTTGCTCCCCAAAAACTCATTTGACCCCATGGTAAAACATATCCCATAAAAGCAGTAGCCATCATTAGTAAGAGTATTAAAACTCCAAGTATCCACAATATCTCCCTTGGTGCTTTATAAGATCCATAGTAGAGCCCTCTGAATATATGGATATAAACTACAATGAAGAAAAAACTAGCTCCATTCATATGAATATATCTTAGCAACCAACCATGATTTACATCACGCATTATTCTCTCGACCGAATCAAAAGCATAATCAATGTGAGCTGTGTAATTCATTGACAATACAATACCAGTCACAATCATTATAACTAATGTAATACCAGCTAATGAACCAAAGTTCCAAAAGTAATTCAGGTTTTTGGGTGTTGGATATTCATTCAATTCATGATTCATAAATGTAAATATTGGTAGTCTGTAATCAATCCAATTGACTACAGGGTTTTTAAATTTTGGTTTAGACATATATTAATAAGCTCCTAATAATCTTATCCTATTTTAATTAATGTATCTGACAAAAATGAGTATTGCGGTATCTCTAAGTTTGTTGGTGCTGGTCCTTTTCTAATTCTTCCAGAATGATCGTAATGTGAACCGTGACATGGGCAAAACCAACCTCCATATTCGCCTTTAACGTCACCTGATTTTTGTCCAAGCGGAACACAACCTAGATGAGTACAAACACCCACAAGTACAATATACTTTTCATTTTGAACACGTTCGTCATCTGTTTGAGGATCTCTTAATCCATCTAACAATTGATCCTTTGCTGAAGCTATTTCTTCTTTTGTACGATGTCTAATAAATACAGGTTTACCTCTCCATGTAACTGTGATGGCTTGACCTTCTTCCAATTGTTCTAAATCTACTTCTGTAGATGCTAATGCCAAAGTGTCTGCAGCTGGGTTCATTTGATTTATTAAAGGCCATACAAAAGAGGCTGCACCAACAGCACCTAGAACGTAAGTAGAGACTTGTAAAAAATCTCTTTTATTTTTGTCATCAGGGGTGTTTTTATTCGTCATTCTTCGAAATTACCTTACAATATATATATAGCTCGTATAAAATTTTTTTCTAGTAAAAAATTTGTAATTTTTTAATTTTTATTCCCATTTAACATTTGGTGGTAAACTCATTAAAATTGCCTCAGGATTACCACCTGTATTGAGTCCAAAAATAGTACCTCTGTCATATAATAAATTAAACTCAACATACCTTCCTCTTTTAACCAATTGAATATTTTTTTCTTCATCATTAAATTTTTGATCAACCCTTTCATCAATAATTTTTGAATATGTTTCTAAAAAGGTTTTTCCTACGTCTTTTACAAAATTAAAATCCATATCCCATTCAAAAGTATTCAAATAATCAAAAAAAATTCCACCCACTCCTCTAGCCTCATTCCTATGGGGAAGAAAAAAATAATTGTCGCACCATTTTTTAAAGATTTCATAATATTCTTTGTCATATTTATCGCAAATAGATTTTAAATTTTTATGAAAAAATATTGCAGATTTTTTATCTGGAAGCATTGGAGTAAGATCACATCCTCCTCCAAACCAAAATTTTCTATTTTCACCTAAACCTGTTACTAAAAACCTTGTATTCATATGAGCTGCTGGTACATAGGGATTATTCATATGTGCAACTACAGAAATACCACTTGCCCAAAAATCACCCGTTTTTTCAGCGCCAGGTATCTGACTCTTAAATTCTTCTGAAAATTTTCCATAAACCGTAGAAATGTTAACACCAACTTTCTCAAACACATCACCTTTCATTATAGAAATAACACCACCACCTCCTCCATCTCTAATCCATTTCTTTTGTGAAAAAATTGAAGATTTTACTTCAGATACTTTCTTAGAGTTATTATTTATTTTAAAATTGTATTCAATTTTTGTAAATTCATTACAAATTTGATCTCTTAAACAAACAAACCATTTTTCAGCTAAAGTTTTCTTTTGATCAATCTTTGTGTTTTGATTTATAGGAGGTTGATTTAATATATTTTCTATAAGTTTTTTTTTATTTATCATATATATAAAATTTCTGGTATTAAAAATATTTTAGCTATTTTCATTTTTGAAACAAAAATCAAAAATTTTCAAATATAAAACTTTCAATATTTAATTTTTTTAATATTGAAATAGTATTTTCTTTATATTGATAACCTATAGCTTTTTCAATTTCATTAGATATTTTCTGATATTTCAAATTCGAGATTAAATTTCTATTATTTAAAAAAAAACTTATATATTTACTTGGATATGTTGGATATTTAAATAATGAACAAAATCTAATAAAACGTATTATACGTAAATTATCTTCTAAGCACTTTTGTTTAAAATCACCAATGAAAATTATTTTTGAATTCTCTAAGTCTTCTAATCCATTATAAAAATCATATACTTTTTGGTTAGCATCCATGTAAAGAGCATTGAAGGTTAAATCTCTTCTCAAACTGTCTTTTTTAATTGATTTTACATATCTCACTTCTGTGTATCTGCCATCTTGTTTAAAATCTTCTCGAAGTGATGTAAAGGTGTATTGTTTATTGTTTAATTTTATGATTATCACACCAAAGTTGATATATGAACTTATAAACTCAAATTCATTAGTTTTCAGAATTTCAACTAATTCTATAGGGTTTATGTCGTAAACGAAGTCTAAATCATTTATATTTTTTTTTAAGAAAAAATCTCTTATAGCGCCACCGACTATCCATATATTGAACTTATTTTTTTCAGCTAAGTCAAAAATTTTAAAAACATCATTATTTTTAATATGGCTAAATAAATTAATAGACTTAATTGTAGTATTTTCCATTTATTTATTTAAATTTCCCCTTTTCAATTTTTCCGTCTATAATTTTTGGTGGGGTATATTTAAGAGTAATATTATTATGAGGCTCAAAATATAAAAAAGAAAACATGATTGTTGTTATAAAAAAAATAATACTTGTTAATAACCCTAAATAATTTGCATTTTTTATTTTAAGCCTTTTTAAAATTTTACTTAATAAATAAAAAATTACTGATGATCCAATTAAACAAATTAAAATTATTATATATCGTTGCATGGAGGATATTCCCTTAAATTAAACCCGGCTGATAACGTGACTAATAATCTAGCTGTTAAACCCCAGATATTTTCATTTTTATATTTTACTTTCCAAGTCATATTCATTAATGAATTTTGAGGTGCTTTAATTCTAAAATGATTTATAGGACTTAATAATTCTTCTGCATCAGCAACAAAAATTTTTTCTATTTCATTTAAATCAGGCTTCAATGTTTCTTCTAAAAAGACATTATTATTTAATTTTGAAATTATTGGTTTCACCTTATAACCTGTTCCTGTATAAAAAAAGGGTAATTCTCCTAAAATTTCTAAATCTGAATTCTTTAAATTAATTTCTTCATAAGTTTCTCTTAATGCAGTTGTTTTCAAATTATTATCAAAACTTTCTTTTTTTCCTCCTGGGAAAGCAATTTGACCAGAGTGTTTTCTAAGGTTATTTTTCTTTTTAATTATAATTAATTGATTCTTATTCTGAAGGTTGTCTATAGAAAAAATTATCATGACTGCTGCTAACATAAATTCATTACCGTCTCTTTCTATATCTCCAGCAATTTTACAATTTTCAATACATTGTTTAATTTGATTTGAAGAAAACATCATTCATTTAACATAAAATAAATTATTATTACTTGCACTATTATTATAGTATGAGTTTAAATTAGAGTATGTATATTTATTTACCTATAGCAGAACAGCCTATCAATGCTTTTATTGTTTTAGGAATAGGTTGGTTAGTTGGAATAATAATGGGAATGGTTGGAATTGGAGGTGGTTTCTTGTTAACCCCTCTAATGATATTTTTTGGAATTCCTTCACCTGTTGCCGTTGCCTCAGTTGCAAATCAATTAGTTGCACCTTCAGTATCAGGCGTTCTCTCTCATTGGAAGAGCGGAAATGTTGATTTTAAAATGGGTACAATACTGCTTGTTGGTGGAGTAATTGGCTCTTCTATTGGCGTCTTAATTTTTAACATTTTGAATGCTATTGGACAATTAGATTTAGTTATAAAATTATCATACGTGATATTCCTCGCAATTATAGGTTCACTAATGTTTATAGAATCTTTTAAACTAATTATTCAAACGAAAAGAGGTAAAGCTACTAGGGGTAAACTTCATCAGCATAATTGGTTACACGGATTACCATTTAAGACTAGATTCAGAAAATCAAAACTTTACATATCTATTGTTCTACCTTTAATAATAGGGATCATTGTTGGTATTTTAGCTGCGTTAATGGGCATTGGTGGTGGCTTTATTATTGTTCCAGCAATGATTTATTTACTTGGAATGCCTACTTCATTAGTAATAGGAACCTCTTTATTTCAAATCATATTTGTAGCTGCCAATACTACAATTTTACAAGCTTCACAAAATCAAACTGTTGATATTGTTCTAGCTTTCATATTACTAATTGGGTCTGTAATAGGAGTACAAATAGGTTCAAAATTTTCAAACTTGATGAAAGGTGAACATTTAAGGCTTTTTCTTTCTTTTATAATTTTGTTAGTTGGTTTTAAATTAATTTTAGACCTTGTTACGATTCCATTAGATATTTTTTCAATTAGCGTAATTCAATGAGAACTTTAATCAAAAACATTCTCTTAATAATTATCATTGCTTTATACTCTTTTGCAGTTTTTGCTAAAGACAATTTAGTAACAGATTTATCAGAAAGTACGGTAGAAATTTCTTCAACATTTTTAGGTGCTGATATATTACTTTTCGGTGCTTATGACGGACAAAAAAATGATGACATAATCGTTGTAGTATCTGGCCAAAAAGGAAATATAAAAGTAGATAAAAAAGAAAAAAAATTTGGAATATGGATGATTACAGAAAGCATTCAATTTTCAAATATTCCTAAATATTACTATATAGCTTCAAATAGAAAAATTGAAGATATTACAAATAAAAGTGAGATTAAAAAAAGAAAATTAAATTTTAATAATTTTGATCTAATTAACAATAAAATCGATTATAAAAATTTAGATAAAAAATGGTATGAAGCGCTTAAAAGAAATATGAAAAAACAAGAATTTTGGAAAGTTGAAGAAAATTCAATAAAACTAAATAAAAATACCTTATTTAGAAAAACTTTGTCTCTGCCTTCAAACGTTTCTACGGGAGTTTATAATGTAAAAATTTTACATTACAGGAAAGGTAACCTTATTTCTCAGGAAGAGAGCAAGATTAAAATTGATAAAACTGGAATAAGTGCAAACATTTATGATATTGCTCAAAATTTTTCTGCAATTTATGGTATTATTGCTGTTATTGTAGCTTTATTTTTTGGTTGGTTTACAAATTTTATTTTTAGAAGAATTTAAATATGAAAAAAAAATCTACATACAAAACTCATAAAAGAATTTTTTTAGTAGTCGCTGATAACACCTCTGAAATGCATCAAGCATTATATTATGCAGCAAGAAGGGCCGCAACTGCAAATGGAGAAGTTGCTTTATTTAGATGTATTGAACCATTAGAAGGCCAATTATGGGGTGGCGTTAGCAATATCATGGAAAATGAAGCTGAACAAGAAAGTAAACAACTACTCCTTGAGCTTAGTTCATACTGTGAAAAACTTGGAACAAACAAACCAAAAACTTATTTAAAAAAAGGTAACACCTCTAATGAATTAATTAAATTAATTAATACTGAAAAAAGAATTACTGTACTTGTCTTAGGAGCTTCTATAGAAACTGGAAACCCCGGACCACTAATTAACTTCGTAATGAACGCAAGTTTTGAGAGTAGAGTTCCAATTACTATAGTTCCTGGAAATTTGACTGATGAACAAATCGATGATCTAATTTAAAAAAAAGTTGATTTTATTTCACTTCAGTTTATCAAGTAATTATGGAAAAAATTTTTCAACTAAACATAAAATTATTAACAATTATATTATTTACGATTATGTCTACAAAAACAGTTAAAGCCTCAAAATCAAATTTTATTACTCTAAAAACTTCTAAAGGTTCAATAACAATAAAAACTTTACCAAAAATAGCACCCAATCATGTAAAGAGGATAAAGGAACTAGTCTCTTCTGGATTTTATAACGGAATTATTTTTCATAGAGTTATAGAAGGTTTTATGGCTCAAACAGGTGACCCACTTGGAAATGGAACAGGCGGATCTGGTAAAAATTTAAAAGCTGAATTCTCTGATTATAGATATAAATACGGTACTGTTGGCATGGCTAGATCAATGAACCCAGATAGTGGAGATAGTCAATTTTTTATTTGTTTTGATGGCTGTGGTCATTTAACGGGTCAATATACTGTTTGGGGACAAGTTGAAACTGGAATGGAAGTAGTTGAAAAAATTGAGATTGGGGAACCTCCTTCTAATCCAGATCAAATAATTGAAGCTTTTGTTGGTAAAAAGAAAACTAAATAGTTACAACTCTAATTGAATTCGTAGTGCCCTCTATCCCAAACGGCATGCCTGCTACTACAATTATATTTTCATTTACCTTTGCTAGTTTATTTATTTTTATTGTTTGTCTAGCCTCTTTAATTGCTGCTTCATATCCTTGAACTTTACTGAGAAATGACCTTGCACCCCATAATAGAGATAGTTTTCTTCTAACTATATTTTCAGGTGTCATTACTATCAAAAGTAAATCAGGTCGCTCTCTACTAATTCTAAAAGCAGTTTTCCCAGAGGCCGTAAAAGCTACAATAGCTTTAGCATTAACTGTTTCCGCTAAATTTACAGCTGCATTTGAAACAGCATGATATATTGAATTTTCCTTTTTTAAAGCTCTTGGAGAATCATGTGGGTGTAATTTAATATGTATTTCAGTTGCTTCTAAAATGTTTGACATGGTATTTACTGAGTCTACAGGATATTGACCAACAGCAGTTTCTGCAGATAACATAACTGCATCTGCCCCATCAAAAACTGCAGTTGCCACATCTGAAGCTTCGGCTCTAGTTGGTACGGGAGTATTAATCATTGATTCAAGCATTTGTGTTGCAACAATTACTGGTTTACCTAAAACTCTACAAGCCATTATTATATTTTTTTGGATACCTGGAACATTAGAAGGTGGCAATTCTACACCTAAATCACCTCTTGCTACCATAATACCATCTGACAATTCAATTATTTGATCTAAGTCATTTAGCGCAGAAGGTTTCTCAATTTTGGAGATAAGTGGTTTTTTATTTTTAATAATTTTTTTTACATACTTTACATCATCAACTTTTTGAACAAAAGACAAAGCTATCCAATCTATTTCATTTTCTAAAATAAAAGTTAAATCATTTTTATCTTTTGCAGTTATAGGTTTTGTATCTAAAATTAAGTTTGGGAGGTTTACACCTTTATTGCTATAAAGGTTACCACCTACTAAAACTTTTGTTTTTAATATATCTTTTTTTTTGGATAATACTTTTAATTTTATTTTACCATCATCAATTAATATTATGGAGCTTATTTTAATAGATTTATAAATTTCATTATGTCCTAAGTAAGCTCTTTTTCTTGAACCAATTTTTTTGTCTTGATCTAGTATAAATAGATCATTTACTTTTAACTTAACGTTATCTTCAACTATACCAATTCTAAATTTAGGACCTTGTAAATCTGCTAAAATGCCAAGTTGTAATTTTAAATTAGTTTCTATACGACGTATTATATTTATTGTGCTTCGGTGATCTTCATGTGAACCATGGCTAAAGTTTAATCTAAAAACATTAACACCAGCAAAAATAAGTTTTCTTATTTTGTTTTCTGTATTTGACGATGGACCAAGCGTTGCAACTATTTTTGTGGATCTTAAAAATTGAGTATTCTTCATAATGACTGTATAACACATAAAAACATCACAAAAAAATTAATTATTTGTATTTTCGGCAAGTAAATTGCAATTGCTTCACAACGGAGTAAAATATGGCACAAATAATACCTTTTCCATTTCATAAAATTAAAAATAAAAACAATCATTTTACCGAAAAACATATTTTACATATGATCAAAAATATAAGAGAGAATTATCCCCCTTCACTTTGGAATACGATTTACCAACTGTCAAAAAAAGGACATTTAAATGAATATTTAAATTCTGACGGAGACGCAAAAAAAACTCAATAAATCGTGATTATTTTATTATTTTATAAATTAAAATTTTAGAATATATTTTTAATACTGTGACTTTATATAAATATCCAATCTTATACTCTTTTAGGCGTTGTCCTTATGCAATGAGAGCTCGCTTCTCTATAAGGTTGTCAGGAATAAAAGTAGAATTAAGAGAAATATTATTAAAAAAAAAACCTGAAGAATTCCTTAATGCTTCAATTGATGGAACAGTGCCTATATTAGTTATTTCTAATGAAATAATTATCCAGGAAAGCTTAGATATAGTAAATTGGTCTTTAAAATCCAAAGAAAATGGAGTTTTTGAATTACATGATCCTTATAACCTTTTATCATTTTGCGATAATGACTTTAAAATGAATCTAGATCGTTATAAATATCCAACAAGATATGAAGGAATTAATCCTATTCATCATAGAAACAAAAATGTTCAATATCTAACTCTATTGAATAGTAAATTAAAACATTCAAAATTTCTTTCAAGTGATGAACTTAACTATTTAGATTATTGCATATTCCCATTCGTAAGACAGTTTCGTAATGTAGATCATTTATGGTTTGAAAATTTAAATTTATCTAAACTTAATTATTGGTATTCATTAATTGTAGAAAGTCTTGAATTTAATGATATTATGAGGAAATATAAAGTGTGGGAATGTTCAGACTCTCCTCTTATAACAAATTTTACAACTTAAGGAATGATATGAAAGAAGCTTTTATATGCGAAGGTATTAGAACTCCAATAGGAAGATTTGGTGGAGTATTATCCTCAATCAGAACTGATGATTTAGCTGCATTACCATTAAAAAAATTGAAAGAAGATTTAAAAGATGTTGACTGGGAAAGTATAGATGAAGTTTTTTTTGGGAATGCAAATCAAGCAGGTGAAGATAATAGAAATATTGCTAGGATGGCTTTGTTACTTGCTGATTTTCCTGAAAGTATACCAGGCATAACATTGAATAGATTATGTGCATCGGGCATGGAAGCTGTGATAGCTGGTGCAAGAATGATTAAAGCTGAAGAAGGAGATTTTATAATAGCAGGTGGTGCAGAAAGCATGAGTAGAGCTCCTTTTGTAATGCCTAAGGCAGATTCTGCATTTTCTAGGAATGCTGAAATATATGATACAACAATTGGGTGGAGGTTTGTAAATCCTAAAATGAAGTCAAATTATGGTGTAGATTCTATGCCAGAGACAGCTGAAAATGTGGCTGAAAAATTTCAAATTACAAGACAAGATCAAGATTTGTTTGCGTATAGAAGTCAAATTAAGGCTGCCAATTCAATCGATAATGGTCGGATTTCTAAAGAAATTTTAACTGTAACAATAAAACAAAAAAGAAAAGACGATTTGATAGTTAATAAAGATGAACACCCTAGAAAAACTGAGTTAGAAAAGCTTTCAAAATTATCAACCCCTTTTAGAAATGATGGTTCGGTAACAGCTGGAAATTCTAGCGGAGTTAATGACGGCGCAGCTGCTTTAATAATTGCAAGCGAGGATGCTATAAAGAAAAATAATTTAAAACCTATTGCTAGAATAGTTAATGCTGCAAGCTCTGGTGTTGAACCTAGAATTATGGGAATGGGACCTGTTTCAGCAACTGAAAAAGTATTAAAAAAAACAAACATCAAATTAAATCAAATTGACACCTTTGAAATTAATGAAGCGTTCGCAGCACAAGTTTTAGCATGCACAAGAGAATTAGGAATACAAGATGATGATCCAAGAATAAACCCAAATGGAGGTGCTATTGCCTATGGTCATCCTTTAGGCATGTCAGGAACAAGATTAGTTTTGTCAGCGTCTAAAGAATTGGAGTCAAATAATTTAAAATATGCTTTATGCACTATGTGTGTTGGTGTTGGTCAAGGATCTGCAGTTATTCTTGAAAAGGTTTAATTTTTAAATTATTGCTTGCCTATCAAAAGATGTCGATTTGAATAAAATGTATATTTTATCATCTTTTTTGATTTTAAGCTTTTCAATTTGATATTTTGTCGTTCTAATTAACAAGAATTGAAAATCTTGAGAATTTCCAATCTTTATTATCAATTCAGAAAAAGCTGTATCATCTTCTCCCTTAATTTCTTGAACATATCCGAATAACTGATTTTCAGTGATACTATCTGAATTAATGTTTTTACTTACTAGAATATCTCTTGCTCTGATTCTAACTCTTATCTTTTGTCCAATTTTTTTAAAGTTACCAGGCAAAACTATTTCAAAACCACTTATCAAAATTTTGGTTATATTCAGAGATGCATTTTTTTCAAAAATTACACCTTCAAAAATTGAACTACTTTCAAATTTACCAAAGATATTTGTAAATTCCTTTTCTAAAAAAATTTGTGATAATGTTCCACAGGTAACTATTTTTCCTTCTTCTAGGATAATTACATTATCTGAGATTTGAGCTATCTCCTCTACTGAATGAGAGATTATCAAAATTGGAATTTCATATTTATTATTAATTTCTTTTAATAATGAAAGAACTGTAGCTTTATTTTTAATGTCCAAAGATGACATTGGTTCATCTAGAATTATAAAGTCTGATTTAATAGCTAATGTCCTACATAAGTTTACCAATTGCTTTTGACCGCCAGACAACTGATCAGGAAATTTATTTAAAAATTCTTTTATACCCAAAGACTGAATTATAAGCTCTACATCAAGACTTTCAGAATTTGTTTTTTTAATTTTTGATTTTTTTAAAGCAAATGAAATATTTTCCTTAATATTCATATGAGGAATTAACCTTGTGTCTTGAAACATTACAGAGATTGGTCTTAAGTTTATTTTTGATGGGACATTAGAATCAAAAACATTTCCATTGATATTAACAATACTTTTTAATTGTCTATTAAAACCTGAAATTGAGTCGACTATTGTTGATTTTCCAGATCCTACATGGCCAAGTAAAGTTGTAATTCCACTATCAAATTCATGTTTAAAATCGAATGATAATGAAGAAAAATTTCCATTTATTTCAACATTTATAGACTTCACGATTTTAGTCCAATAGCATTTTTATTATTAATAAAATATATGACAAACAATACAAAGGTAGAAAATAATATCAGAAATAATGATAAAACATGTGCATTTTGATAACTTAGCTGTTCAACATTATCATAAATTGAAATAGATAAAACTCTTGTTTGCCCATCTATATTTCCACCTACCATAAGTACAATTCCAAATTCTCCGATAGTATGTGCAAAAGATAAGATAAAAGAAGTAAGAAAACCTTTCTTACACATAGGTAATAAAATCTCAAAAAAGATGCTTGATTTACTACAACCCATATTTGCGCATGCTTGAATTAATCGCATGTCTACTTTTTCAAGTGAGTTTTGTAGGGGTTGTATCCAAAATGGTAAAGAATAAATAATTGAAGCTAATACCAAACCCTGAAACGTAAAAGCTAATTGTTCACCAGTTAATAAAATAAAAAACTTACCTAAAATTGTATCAGGATTAAAAAAAACTAATAGATAAAAACCAATTACTGTTGAAGGTAAAACTAAAGGTAAAGTAAAAATACTTTCAAGAAAAGTATTAAACTTATTTTTTTTATAAGCTAGTAAAAGAGCTAAAGGTGTTCCAATTAAAAATAAAAAAAAGCAAGTAATTAAAGATAGTTTAAGTGTTAAAATTATAGCTGGTAATTCAGATGTTAGAATTTCAAATACAGTCATGATAATTATTTTTCAATTTATTGTGGCTTTCAATCCTTTTTTTTTCAACTATAATTCTAATATTAGAGGTAAATATGCCATATTTAAAAACAACTGATGGAATAAATTTATATTATGAAAAAACTGGATCGGGTATACCTTTAATTTTTGTTCATGAATTCGCTGGTGATCATAGAAGTTGGGAGCCACAGGTAAATTTTTTTTCAAGAAACTTTACTTGTATTACTTATTCAGCTCGTGGATATACACCATCAGATGTGCCTAATGATATCAATATGTATAGTCAAAAAAGAGCATGGCAAGATATTAGAGATATAGTAGAAGGTCTGAATCTTAAAAAAGCTCATATAGTTGGTTTATCAATGGGTGGTTTTGCAACACTTCATTTTGGTATAAACTGTCCTAATCTAGCTTTAAGTCTTTGTATTGCCGGTTGTGGATATGGTGCAAAGCCAAAAGATAGTCAAAATGATAAAGGTTTTTCTATAGTCTCAGAAAATACAGCAAAAGATATTTTGAACAGAGGAATGAAAATTGTGGGATCAGAATATGCACTTGGACCTTCAAGGGTTCAATTTCAAAATAAAGACTATAATGGCTGGAAAAAATTTAATGATATGCTAATTGCTCATGACCAAACAGGTTCAGCAAATACACTTTTGGGTGTTCAAAGTAAACGTCCAAATTTATATGATCTAACTGAAGAAATTGCGAAAATTGAAACTCCAACTTTAATTATTAATGGTGATGAAGATGATATGTGCATAGAAGTTGGAGTTTACTTAAAAAGAACTATTTCAACTTCTGGACTTTTTGTTGTTCCAAAGACAGGCCATACTATTAATCTTGAAGAGCCTGCTTTATTTAACCAACTATTAGCTAGCTTCTATCAATCAATTGAAAATAAATCTTGGAAAAAAAGAGATGATAGAGCTGAAATAATAATTAATTAATCTCTAAAATTTACATATTGTAATGGAAATTTAATTGACATGTTTTTTACCAGTTGAATAGTAGATTGTAGATCGTCTCTTTTTTTTCCAGAAATTCTTAGTTCATCACCTTGAATGGATGCTTGTACTTTCGTTTTAGAGTTTTTGATCTCTTTAATGATTTTTTGAGCAATTTCTCTATCTATTCCCTGCTTTACAATAACTTTTTGCCTAATTGTATTCCCAGATGAAGCTTCCGCTTTTTGAAACTCTAGACAATTAGTATCAATTCCTTTTCTAGTTAAATGAGTTATTAACAATTCTTCCATTTGTTTTCTTTTTAATTCATCATCAGCGTTTATAGTAATTTCATCTCCATTTCTTTCAATTCGACAAGAACTACCTTTGAAATCATATCTGGTAGTGATTTCTTTGGTTACACCATCTACACCATTATCAACAGAAGGTGAATCAACTTTACTAACTATATCAAAACTTGGCATAAGTAACTCCTTGAAATATAATTAATATTAAGATAAATGATTATTAAGATAAATAACTAATTATTTTTTAAAATGTATATTGCACTTAAATTTTTCTTACTTTTAATTTTAATTTTTTCATTTATTTTCTTTTATTCAATTATTGGCGTCTTTGCACTGATTCCTTTTTGGCTTTTGTGTGGTTTAATTGACGTATCACGACACAAAACAATGGAATTAAAATTAATAAAAGAATACTTCATTGGTAAAGGTATCCTTACATTTCTAATATCTCCTCTAAATTTATTTGCTGACTTAATTTCTCATAGAAATCTCCATTCTTTCAAAATTGAAAATTTTCCTGATGAATTTCAAAATGAAATTAAAACAGTTAAAAAACTATTTGATCAAAATAAAAAGAAAATTGAAGAAAGATTTAGTAAAAATGAAGATAACAGAACAATGTTATTTTATAAATGGTATGGAAAAAATTTAGATGAAAGTATCAATGATTTTACAAAAGATTTTAAATACATAAAAACTATAGGTGTCTCTTTATTTAGAGAAAAAACATCAACTTCAAGACATTTTGGACCATTAAGATTGACCTATAGATTACTATACAATTTTAATAAAGTTAAAAAAAATGGATCTTATATTGAAGCTGACGGCACAATAAATATTTGGAAAAATGACCCTTTATTTATTTTTGATGACACTTTAATTCATCAAAGTTTCAATGAAGAAGATAATCTTAGATATTGCGCTTTTATTGATATTGTAAGACCTAGCTACTCAAACTTAATTATAATGGCGTTATTAAATTCTGTAGGGTTTCTATTAAAAAAATCTCGAGGTATTTTTTATAAAAACTGGAAAATGATATAAATTCTTATGGTACAAGTATTTGCCTAATAACTTTACCAGAATCTAATTTATCAAAACCTTCATTTAATTGATCAAAGCCAATTTTGTCATCAATCAATTTCTCTACCGGTAATCTACCTTGCTTAAATAAATTTAAAAATCTAGGCACATCTCTAACAGGAACACATGACCCCATATAACTTCCTAAAATAGATTTTTCTTGAGCTACTAAATCACTGTGATTAAAACTGAATTGAGTATTTACTGGAGTTAATCCAGCTGTGACGACCGCACCACCATATCTAATTATTTTATATGCAGAATCCATTGCTGACATGACACCTGCAAGATCAATTGCGAAATCAACCCCTCCACTAGTCGTATCGATTACTTCTTCAACAAAATTTTCTTTTTGTGGGTTCATACAATGTGTCGCACCTAATTCTTTTGCTTTTGAAAATTTTGTTTCATCAATATCTATTCCTATAATCATTTCTGCTCCACCAAGCTTTGCTCCCATAATTCCATTTAAACCAACTCCACCTAACCCCAATATCGCAACCGAATCTCCACTTCTTATTCTAGCAGTATTTATTACAGCCCCTACTCCTGTCATTACAGCACAACCAAATAATGCAGCATCATCTAAAGAAATTGACTTTTCAATTACGACAACAGATCCTCTGTCAACTACTGCATACTCAGACATACAAGAAATACCAGTGTGATGATTTAATCTCTCACCATTTAAAGATTTTAATCTACTACCACCAGACATTAATTCACCTTTTCCTTTTGTAGCTGCTGCTAATTCACAAACCTGTGGCCTTCCCTCAAGGCACCTTCTACATCTTCCACAACTAGGTGAAAATTGAAATACGACATGATCACCAACTTTAATATCGTTAATCGCATTTCCAGTTTCTACGACCTCTCCTGACCCTTCATGACCAATCACAAGAGGAAGTGGCATTATTCTAGAGCCATTTATTACAGACAGATCAGAATGACAAAGTCCTGCACCTTTTACTCTAACTAGAACTTCATTATCTCTTGGATTATCAATTGAAATTTCTTCAATAGACAAAGGCTTACTATTTGCATATGGCTTCTCACAATCATTTTTTCTAATTACTGCAGCCTTACATTTAATTGTCATAATTACCTCTTTGTTTAATTAATTTTTACAGGGTGACCATGTGGAGTAGTAAAAAAAGCGTCTTTCCATTTTTGTTTAGTAATATTTAAGTTAGATTGATCCAGAATATCTTTTTTGATTATTAAGTTCTCTAATGCCTTTATCCATGAAAAAAAATAATCATCACTACCATTTTGTTTTTCAGTCTTATCTATCTTAATTTGATCGGCTAGTGCTTTTGAAAATTCACTCCATTCAAAAACTTTATTTTCAGATAAAGAGACTGTTATAGCAAAAATTTGACCATGCCATGGTTTTTCAAATGATTTGAAGTCAAAATTATTTTGATTTATCATATTAAATAACTTTCCCACAAATCAATACAAATAGAATCTTTTTGATTACCATCTTTATCGCCCCATAATTCAGTAGATAGAAATTCAACGGTGTAAAGATGTTCTGGTGAATCTCCTAAATCATGAGCACTAGCATCTGGCAAAACATGACCTTTGTGATGCAGAATAACTTTGCCTTTTTTTCCTCTGGCATAAATAGGCAATCTTGTATGTCCTCCAATTATATTTTTGTTAGGACTGTAATTTATTGTTCTTACCTCTTGACCAACCCTAAACTTTGGAGAATGGAAGACCTCTCTTGCTGAAGGACCACCTCTACCTAAGGTAATCGCGACATCTTTTGCTTTTAATACATCCTGATGCTCATCTGTAACTTGGATAACTTCTAAATTATCTTCCTTTGCCTTTTTTGTAATTTCAATTAAATCGTTTTTGTTTATTAAACCTCGTTCTACCAAAAGGTTAATTAATGCAGAAGACCATTTTTCATAATAATCAAATTTTGCATAATCTTTTGGAGGAAGTGACTCTCTAAAAAATCTACTTTTATCTATACTCCACTTTCCAACCGAAGCAGATGCAACTGTTATAGCAAAAGCCTTTGCATGCCAATTTGTTTTAAAAACAGGTTCATCATCCACCACCTTACCATCAATTTTTTTTAATGGTATTGGACCATCACCAAATCTTCCTCCCATATCATGTGTTCTAGTCACTTTGGCGTCTCCGGTAATCCAGTTCCAATCATTGAGTTACGAGTAACAAGACTTTCAAGTTCATTTTCAGATAAGTGTTCTGTTCCAACTGGTCTCATTGGCAAAACTAAATATCTCATTTCTGAAGTTGAATCCCAGACTTTTATTTGTGTATTTAAATCTAATTCTAAACCAAATTCTTGTAAAACCTTTCTTGGCTCTCTCACTGTTCTAGATCTATACTCATCAGACTTATACCATGTTGGTGGAATACCCAATACAGGCCATGGATAACAACTACATAATGTACAAACCACAACGTTATGAACCTCTGGTGTATTTTCAACAACAACCATGTGTTCACCTTGTCTTCCTGTATAACTAAGTTCTTCAATTGCTTTAGTAGCATTTTCTAAAAGCCTTTTTTTGTACTCTGGATCAGCCCAAGCCTTTGCAACTACCTTAGCTCCATTTCTTGGTCCAATCTTATTTTCATAAGTATCGATTAATTCATTAAGTGTATCAGAGTTTATAATGCCTTTATTTAATAAAAGGGTTTCAATAGCTTTAACTCTTAATTCTGGTTCTTCGGGTAATAAGCTATGATCATGGTGGTGGTGGTGATCATCGTTATTATGTTCTACATTTTTTTTATCAGACATGATTATGGCTCCAAAACAATTCTTCCATCTACATCTCCATTTCTAAGTTTTTTCATAGCATCATTTGCTGTATTAAGATCCTGCTTAGTAACTTTAATTAATTCTACATTTTTTGAATTTATTAATTCAACTAATTCTTTGAGTTCTCTCAATTCTCCAACATAAGAACCTTTAATGTTAATTGATCTCATAGGAATAAGTGGTAATGAAATTGACAAAGAACCACCATATAATCCTACAATTACAATTGTTCCACCTTTTTTGACAATTGCTAAAGCTAAATTTGCAGTTTTTTCATTTCCAACAAAATCTATTACTCCAGCAATTTTTCCATTAAAATCATTTAATTTTTCAAGCATTTCTTCTGGAGACAAACAATGTTTAGCTCCATTGCTTCTAGCATTTTCTCTCTTAACTGGATCTGTATCGACAACTATTATTTTTGCATCATGAATATGTGGTAATAGTAATATACCATTTGTTCCTACACCACCAGCTCCTATCAAAACTATAAATTCATCATTTGAGGTTTTTGGAATTTTTTTTAAAGCACTATATGATGTTAGTCCAGAACATGCATAAGGCGCTGCTTGAGCGGGATCTAGTTTTCCGTATGGCACAAGATACCTTTCATGAGGAATTATAATATGACTTGAATATCCTCCATTTAATCTTGCGCCCAGGTATTTTGGTGCTTCACATAATGTTTCATTATTTTCTTTACAAGCATTACATTCTTGGCAACCTATCCAAGGAAAAACTATTCCTTTATCACCGACTCTAATATCTTTAACATTTTCTCCAATTGAAAGAACTTCACCTGTAATTTCATGGCCAGGTGTAAATGGTAGTTTTGTTCCTCTATCAGCAAGAGTAATTCTTTTTCCATTTCCTAGATCAAAAAATCCATCAGTTAAGTGAATATCGCTATGACAAACACCACAAGCAATAATTCTTATCAATACCTCTGTCCCTTTTGGAACTGGATTTTCATATTCTTTTAACTCTAATGGTTTTCCAAATTCTGTTACTTGATAAGATCTCATAACTTCCTCCATATAAAATCTATCAAATCATTTAAGAAGATACTATTAAATAATCTATTTAATGGCAGTTTCTACAAGAGTTCTACTATCAATTCCAAAATGCTCGTATAGTTCAAATGAATTTCCAGTTTGTCCAAATTCATCTACACCTAGGGGTTTTAAGGGGTTTCCATTTACACCGGATAACCATGATAATGTCAAAGGATGACCATCTATCAGAGTAATTATATTGCAATCACTTGGTAAACCATTAAATAAATTTTCAATATGAGAAAGATGATTTGAATTATTTTTATTATGATAAGATTTTTTCCAATCTGAAAATAAAAGATCTGATGATGTTATTGATAAGATTCCAAAATCTCTCTCTTTTTCTCCTAACACAATTGATGCTCTAATAACTTCTTCAGCAACTACTCCTTGATAAGCAATAATAAATTTTGGACTAGGTCCAGGTTTTCTTAACCAGTAACCACCTTTGACGACATTTTCAATTTCTTCGAGTCTTAAATTTCTGTTTGGTTGATCTAAAGATTTTGTACTTAATCTTAAATAAACTGACCCACCATCTTTTTCATCTTGCAAATAATTAAAACTATGATCTAAAATCACTTCTAATTCATCTACAAATGCGGGTTCATAACTAATTAAGCCAGGTTGACCTATCCCAATTAATGGTGTTCCTACAGATTGATGTGCACCACCTTCAGGCGCTAAGGTGATTCCAGATGGTGTTGCTACTAACAAAAATCTCGCGTTTTGATAGCATGCATAATTCAATGCATCTAAACCTCTAGATATGAATGGGTCATATACTGTCCCAATTGGAAATAATCTTTCACCAAAAAATTCATGCGACAAACCAGCTGAACTTAACATTAGGAATAAATTCATTTCAGCTATACCTAGTTCCACATGCTGACCTTCAGGAGAAAATTCCCATTTTTGAACAGATGGAATTTGTCTATTTTTAAATGTATCTTGACTTTCTTCTCTACTAAACAATCCAACTCTATTTACCCAAGGCCCTAAATTCGTAGACACAGAAACATCAGGAGATGTTGTTAATATTCTATTTGAAAATTCACTATCTAACCTTGAGTACTGATCTAATAATTTTCCAAATGCATTTTGCGTAGAGCTTTTGGTCTCATTAAGTGGTTTTAATTTATCTACAGAAACTTTTTCAGATTTAAATCTTCTTAGTCCAGCTTTTTGAAATGAATTATTTATTATAAAATTATGAATCTCCTTATTATCTTTTGAAAAGTTACTCCATTCATCACCTTCATTAATTTTCATTTTAGATTTAAAATCATTCATCTGAGATTTTGTCATTAAGCCGGCATGATTATCTTTATGACCTGCAAGAGGTGTGCCCCATCCCTTAATTGTATAAGCCAAAAATGCAGTAGGTTTATCATCCTTGATTGTATCAAAAGCATTTTTTAGTGATTTAATACAATGCCCTCCTAAATTTGTCATCAATTCTAAAAATTCATCATCAGTACGACTATCAAGAAGTTTAGAGATATTTCCTTGATCACCAATATCATCTAATATTCTTTCTTTGATCGCTTTACCCCCTTCAAAAATTAATGCAGAATAAAGTTGATTAGGACATTTATCTATCCATTTTTTTAATTTTTCTCCACCTGGTTCGTTAAATGCATTTAGTTGTAACTCACCATATTTAATTACAACAACATTCCAACCAAAAGATTTAAAAACAGAATCAATCTTTTCCCATAATCCCTCATGAACTACACCATCTAAAGATTGTCTATTATAATCTATAATCCACCAAACATTTCTTAAATCATGTTTCCATCCTTCTTGTAAACACTCATAAATATTTCCTTCATCAAGTTCTGCATCACCAACTAATGCAATCATCTTTCCCTTATTTTGATATTTGTTAAATTTTTTTTTTCTAATATAGTCTTGAGTAAGAGAGAGAAAACTTGTCATTGCAACACCAAGACCAACTGAACCCGTAGAAATATCTACATCATCTATATCTTTGGTTCTAGACGGATAGGATTGTGCACCATTATAGCCTCTAAAATTTTGTATTTTCTCTAATTTTTGTAATCCTGCCAGATATTGTATTGCATGAAATACTGGACTTGCATGGGGTTTTACAGCAACCCTATCTTCGGGCTTTAAGACATCAAAGTATAAAGAAACCATCATGGAAACCATTGAAGCGCAACTTGCTTGATGCCCTCCAACTTTAATTCCATCAAAATTTTCTCTAATATGATTAGCATTATGTATCATCCAACAAGATAACCATAAGACCTTTTGTTCAATTTCTTTTAATATTTTGAAATTTTCCATATTTAAACATTATCATTTGTTAATTAAAATTAATGATCAAATATTGTATTAATTTTGTGATTATTAATATATAATGCTAATAAATATATAAAAATTAATTTATAATTTTAAAATGGATAAAATAGATAGAAAGATAATTTTTGAACTCCAAAAAAATGGCAGATTATCAAATTTTCAGATCGCTGATAAGGTTGGTTTGTCACCCTCGCCATGCCTTAGGAGAATAAAGAATCTGGAAAAAAAAGGAGTGATTTCTGGATACACAGCAATTGTGAATGAAGAATTGTTTGGACTACCCATAATAGCTTTTGTTTTTGTTCGACTAGAAAACCAGACAGATGCTACTCTCAAAACTTTCGAACAAGGTATAAATCTTCTATCACAAGTTGTAGATTGCTGGCTTGTAACTGGAAATAGAGACTATTTATTAAGAGTAGTATCACAAAGCCTAAAAACATATGAAAAGTTCATGAGGGAAGAATTAACTAAAATTAAAGGGATTGCTTCTATTGAGACTAATTTTGCATTGGGTAGTGTAAAAACAAAACAACCTCTCCCAATTAATTAATATTTGCTATACTAACCGGTACACCGAATTCTTTTTTACATACCTTAGCAAGCTTTTTAACACCTTCGTCAATCGATTTATCAGTTGGGTTAGCAAAGCAAAGTCTCATTTTTTGTTTATTTTTTTTATCCATCGACCATTCAACACCTGGATTTATCGCAACTCCCTCCTGTAAGGCAATATTGTATAATTTTGAAGTATCTACTCCATCTGGCATTTTAATCCACACATAAATACCACCAATTGGTTTTTTATACTCTACTGTATTACCAAAATATTTGTCCAAAGCTTCACACATAGTTATAGCTTTTAATTTTAATTTTTGATTAAGTTTAGTTAGATGATCAAAAAAATGATTCTCACAAAACTCTGACAAAACCATTTGCTCTAATCCACCAGTACCCGCATCAGTTTTGTATGGTAAAACCCTAGATAAAATTGGCCAATCTGCTACCAGATAACCTAATCTAAACCCAGGAGCTATAGATTTTGAAAAAGAACCACAATATATTACCCTTTTAGAATCATCTAATGCTCTTATTGAAGGAGGTCTTTCTTCACCCCAAATTAAATCTGCATAACAATCATCTTCAAAAATTGGGACATCATACTTCTTAGCTAACTCTATCAATTTAATTCTTTTTTCTTTTGACATAATTGTACCAGTAGGGTTTTGAATAGTTGGTATTGTGTAAACATACCTTGGGACAATATTTATTGCTTTCAATTCTTCTAGACATTCAGACAATAAATTAATATTCATACCATCATCTTCAACGGGTATACCTTTTATATTTATTCCTAATTTTTCAAGTCTTGAAAAAACACCTCCGTATGAGCCTTCTTCAATAATCACAGTATCTCCTTGCTTCAAAAATGTTTCATTAACTAAATCTAAAGCTTGCAAAGAACCTGAAACAACTAAAATTTCATCTTCAGAACATTTCATTGAAGCACCATTAAGAAGTTTTTTAATTATAAATTTTCTCAAGGGCAAATATCCAAGTGGTCCAGTATAATTATATTTTCCTAAAATATGGCCATGATTTAAGATGACTTTTTTTGAAGCTTCTTCTAATTTTTCAATTGGTATTAAGTCTTCATCATTATGTCCACCGATAAAATTATAAAGAGGAAACCCTGTCCACTTAGCAGAGGCTGGCAAGGCCTCATCATGAAGAAAATTATCAACATTAAACATTTTTAACCTCCATATATTAAATCTTAACCAAAATTTTCTATTTTTAAAACCATAGTTTTGTTCTATCTTTTATCTATGAAGGTAATTGAAAATTTAAAAAATAAGGTTAATAAAAATACAAATTTAATTAAAAGAGGAAAATGGATAAATTTATCTTTTATTTTTGGAGTAAATGAAAAAGAATTTATTTTTAAAATAGTCGATGGAAAAATTAATTCGATTTCTCAAAAAAAAGTTGATACTGAATTTGGCATTTTTAAGATATCATCATCTTTAGAAAATTGGGAAAAACATTGGTTAAAAATTCCTCCAAAAGATTTTCACGATTTATTTGCAATGCTTTCGAAAAAAATAATTAAACTAGATGGTGACTTAAAACCATTAATGCAAAACCTTCAATACTTTAAAGACTTAATAGCATCTAATAGAGCAAAAAAATGAACTATTCAAAGATTGAAAAAATTAATGGAAAATATTTAAACCTAAAGATTAACAAACAAACCAACAGAATATTTTTTGAAGAAAATGGAAATGGAATTCCTTTAGTATGTTTGCATACTGCAGGATCAGATTCTAGACAGTTTAGACATTTACTTAACAGTAAAGAAATTACTCAAAATTATAGAGTGATTGCTTTTGATTTACCATGGCATGGAAAATCTGATCCACCAGCTAATCATATGGAAGTAGAATACAAATTAACGACTAAAGCTTATATGAATATAATTATAAATTTTTGTAAGGCTTTAAATTTAAAAAATCCTGTTGTAATTGGCTGCTCTATGGGAGGAAGAATAGCCCTACATCTAGCTTTGAAATACTCAAGTTTTTTTAAGGCTGTTATTGCTCTTGAGGGTGCTGACAAACTTGAACCCTATTATGATTTATCTTGGCTAAATAGGCCTGATGTTCATGGTGGTGAAATTCAAGCAGCATACGTTTCATCTCAAATTGCTCCACAAACAAATAAAAAAAATAGAGATGAAATTCTCTGGCACTATAAGCAAGGTGGAACTGGAGTTTTCAAAGGTGATTTATATTTTTATTGGGAAGATGGAAATTTTGAAAAATCCTCTCATCTCATTGATACAAAAAAATGTCCTGTTTATTTACTCTCAGGTGAATATGACTGTTCATGCACTCCAGAAAGAACTATTGAAACTGCAAAAAGAATAAAAGGTTCAAAATATAAAATTATGCCAAATATTGGACATTTTCCTATGTCTGAAAACCCAAAGTTATTTTTTTCTTATCTATTACCTTTTTTGAAAAAAATTCAAAAACTTTAATTAATTTGCTTTTTCTATGTTTCCACACACACTAATTGCTTGACCAGAAATATTTTTACCTAAATCACTACATAAAAAATAAGCCTGTTCTGCTAAATCTTCATGAGTTACAAAACGTCCTAATGATGCTGCTGATAAAATCTCATCTTTCATTTCTTCAAAAGAAATTCCCCTGACTTTTGCTTTTGCTTCAATAACTTTATCTTGTCTTTCACCCTGAACAATTCCTGGTAAAAGCGCGTTAACTCTTATGGCTCTAGGGCCAAGCTCAACAGCTAAACTTTTTGCCATTCCAATTACGCCCCACTTTGTTGCAGCATAAGGTAATCTATAAGCAAATCCTACTCTTCCAGCAACTGACGCAACAGATAGAATTGCTCCACCATCTTCCATTCTTGGAACAGCGACCCTCATTGTTTCAAAGTGACTTGTTAAATTCACCTGAAGACATTCTTGCCAACCACCAAGTGTCTGTTCACCTACACCTGCAGTTTCGCCTGCTATTCCAGCATTATTTACAATTATGTTTAGATGGCCTAAATAATCAAATGTACTCTCTACCATTGAAGAAATCATTTGGGTTTGACTTAAATCACAAAATATTGCTTTTATATTTGGATGGTTCTTATTCACCATATCTACAGCATCTTGATTTATGTCACATACAAAAACTTTAGCTCCTGATTCTTCAAATTTTTTTGCAATTGCATAACCAATTCCGTTAGCTCCAGCCGTAACTAATGCTGTTTTATTTTTTAAAAGATTATTGTAATCCATTTTTAAACAATATTTGTTTTATCTTTACCTTTAAGGTTTAGCATTTGTCTCGCTTCATCGGATGTAGCAACTTCTAATGAGAGACCTTCAAGAATATCCCTAACTCTTTTAACTTGATCTGCATTTTTTTGAGCTAACTTACCTGGGCCATCCCATAATGAATCTTCAAGCCCTACTCTTACATGAGATCCGAGAGATGCACCTGTTGCATTCATCCTCATTTGGGTGGCTCCTGCACCTACAACAGACCACTCATAATCATCACCAAATAATTTATCTGCTGTTTTTTTCATATGTAAAAGGTTATCTGTATCAGCACCAATTCCACCCATAATACCCATAACAAATTGAATGAAGTATGGACCTTTAAGCATTCCTTCTCTGTGGTAGTGATGAAGATTATATATATGCCCAACATCATAACATTCAAACTCAAAACGAGTACCATTTTCATAACCTAGGGTCATTATATTTTCAATATCTTGAAATGTATTTTTAAATAAAGAAGATTTACTTTTCTCTAGCATTTCAGTTTCCCATTTATGCTGAAATTGATTATGTCTTTTTAACATTGGGAATAAACCAAAATTCATTGTCCCCATATTTAAAGATGCTAATTCAGGCTTAAAATGCATACATGGTTGCATTCTCTCTTCAACAGTCATCTGTGGCCCACCACCAGTTGTTATGTTTATAACTGCATCACATTCTTTATGAATTGTTGGTAAAAACTTATCAAATTCTGCTGGGTCTTGGGTTGGATGACCGTCTACTTCATCCCTTGCATGAAGATGCAGAATTGCCGCACCTGCTTTATGAGCCTCTAGAGAATGTTCGATAACTTCATCAGCAGTTACGGGAAGATGTTCGGACATTGAAGGTGTATGAATAGCACCTGTTACAGCACAACTAATAATGACTTTCTTTTTCATCTCTTACTCTCCATTTTCAAGTTTAAGTTTTCTTACCAAGGCAATTAATTGGTTTCTTTTTTTAATTCTATTATCTCTATCAGAAGATTTCAATCTAAGTCTTTGTTCTTTTTCTAATTTCAAAATGTAATCATCAGAATAGTCAGGAATACTGTTTTGTTGTTCTGCAAGTTTTTTAATTCCAGGCTTATATCTTGTAAAAGAGTCTTTGATTCCGCCAGGTGCATTCAAATCCATTATTTCAAATGGGCCTAAAAATGCCCATCTAATTCCTAAAGCATGTTTTAATGATATATCAATATCTTCCATAGAAGCATACCCTTCTTCATGAAGTCTAACAGCTTCATTAAGGAGTGCTCCTTGAAGCCTATTTAACACAAAACCTTCAATTTCTTTTTTTAATATAATTGGAATATATTCTGCACTTTGATATATTTTTTTTGCTTTTTCGATTGTAATATCTGACGTTTGTTTACTAGGACAAATTTCAACAAAAGGAACAACATGAGGAGGTAAAGCTGGATGTGCGACAATGCATCTATCTTTCTGCTTAATTTTAATACCAATTTCAGAAGGCAATAAATATGAAGATGATGAAGCTAAAATAGTTTCTTTATTGGAAAATTTGTCAAGTTCTATAAAAATATTTTGTTTTTCTTCTAAATTTTCAATAATGCTTTCTTGTATAAGAGTTGCATCTTTACAAATATCTTCAATTGCTTCGCAAATAACTATGTTTGATTTAATTTCATTAAAACTTATGTCTTTAAGTATTGTTAAATCTTCATAAAGACTTTTAACAGTATTTAAAAATTCTTCCCTAACCTTTTTGCTATTATCATAAACAAAAACCTTATATTTATTACTTGAAAAACCAAGGGCCCAACTAGCACCAATTAATCCTCCACCACAAATACCAATTTTATCCATAGATAACTCTTAAAAAAATACCGAGTAGTTAGCTCGGTATTTTGTGTTTAAAATTTAGATAAGGTTAAAGCTATATCTGGATCCCAGATAACTAAACCAAGACCTATAAGTTGTATAATTACAAAAGGAATAACCCCTCTATAAATACTTACAGTCTTAACCTCTGGAGGAGCTACTCCTTTTAAATAAAATAAAGCAAAGCCAAATGGAGGTGTTAGAAATGATGTTTGAAGGTTTATAGCCATTAATACCAAAAACCAAACTAATGTATCTGTTCTACCCTCATAACCAGTTTCTGTTGTAACGTGATCTCCAAAATCTAAATTTGCAACTAATGGTGCAAATATAGGAAGGATGATTAGCGTAATCTCAACCCAATCAAGAAAAAATCCAAGAAGGAATGTCATTCCCATGAGTAAAAATAATAGACCCCATGAACCTAAACCAGCCTCTGCAATTAAATCTTCAACTATGTAATCTCCACCTAATGATCTAAATACATATGCAAAACATGTTGCTGATAAAATTATCATAAACACCATTGCAATTGTTAAACCTGAAGAGTGAAGAACACCTCTAAACATTTTATAATTTAATTTACCAGCAATTATAGCTAATAAACTCGCTCCAAAAGCACCCACAGCTCCAGCTTCACTCGGAGTGGCCCATCCTAACAAAATTGAACCTTTGATTAGAGCAATTAAAATTACTGGAGGCAAAAATGCTTTTAATATCATCACAGGTAGCTCTCCACCTTTAACATCAAATGCATCTTCTGGAAGAGGCGGTGCAACTTCTTTATCAACTGTAGCCCATACATAAATGAAAATCATATAAAGCGCTGCTAATATAAGACCTGGAGTAACACAAGCCATAAACAAATTACCAACAGAGACCTGCATTATATCAGCCATTATAATTAGCATAATACTTGGCGGAATTAAAATTCCTAAAGTACCTGAGGCTGCAATTACACCCGTGGCGAGAGCAGGACTGTATTTTTGCTTTAACATTGTTGGGAGTGCTAAAGCTGTCATCATAGTAACAGAAGCACCAATAATCCCAGTCATAGCAGCAAGTACTGTACCCATAACTGTTACAGCCATCGCTAAACCACCATTAACTTTTCTAAGTAAAACCTGGGTTGTAAACAATAGGTCATTAGCAATGCCACTTCTTTCCATCATAATTCCCATAAAGATAAAACATGGTATTGCCACTAATATTAGATTTTCAGCTGAAAACCCCCACATCCTTGGGACGAAGTTAAAAAACTCTGCTAACTTAAAAACTCCAAAACCATAACCTATCAAACCAAAAGTTACAGCTACACCTCCTAATATGAACCCAACAGGATAACCTATGAAAAGTAATATTCCCATTGCAAGAAACATAAAGATGGGCAAATACTCTATAATAATGTCAACAAATTCCATAAATCCTCCAGTTATTGACTTTCAACTAAATTGTTTTTTTTGTTTTGGTAATAAACAATTTTGATCAGCCTTATAGCATACTTTATCAAAAACATTAACAAAGTTGATAATAAGACCATTTTTACAAAATTTTTATTACCTATTAATTGATCATAAATAAGATGAGACACTAATATTGAAGGTGCTATTGAAATTATCACACAACACAACATTATGCTTTTCTTAATAGTAAAATGAATTGATGCTAATACAAATAAAGAAAAAATCATCCATATTAGGTATACAAACTCAAAAGAAGTTTTATAGTTTAAAAAAGCAGCAAGTCCTATAAATGAAAAAATAGTTCCAATTAAGACACCATAAGAAAACAATTCATATTGAGATTGCACTAAACTCATCTCCTTTGGATTTGTGAAATATGGAGTTTTATCTTTATGATAAAGATATTTTGGTACTTTAGAAAAAAAGATTGATTTATTTAACATATCTTAACTTTATCTATCGTACTTAGATCCTCTTAACCCAACCGAATCTTCAGGCCACTCAACAACCATTAGTTTTTTTCCGCCCGAAGACGTCTTTGTAACATTTTGGTATAAAACTGCATAGAGTTGAAGCATTACTGAGACACCAGCTAAAAACAAGAAAAAGTAACCAGCTGGAAGAAAACATTTTATTATCCATCGATGTGACAGACCAACTAACGATGCTGAAACTTCGCCTATAACAAAAGAGTCATACATATATATAACGGAAAAATAAACACAAGTAAGTGTAAAAGGAAGCATAAAGATAATATTTCCCCAAAATTCAATATTGGCTTTAGTTCTGAAATGAAAGTGTTCTCTTAAAAAATCTACCCTAACATGTCTATTGTTAATGTAACCATAACCCAACACGAGACAAAAGACTACTGTATGAAAATGCCATTCTAATTCTTGAAGTAGTGTTGACTCAAAAATAGAACCAAAATTTTTTACCATAAATATTTGAATGAAAATAAATTTCCTAGCTATAACATCCCACATTGTTATAACTACAAGAGGGACTAATGCCCAAGTTGAAAGTTTAGCGACTGCATCAACCAAACCTCTTAAATTATCACTTGCTTTCATAGCATCCATAAAGCCCTCCAATTTATAGATAATATATAATTGTTAGCACAATCAATTAATGTTGCAAGACTTTAAACAAAAAAAAACGCCTGCTAAATTAACAGGCGTTTCAATCTTAATTTAAGATTAAAAAATCTTAGTTTAAGTAAGCATTCTTCTGCCAGATACTGTAGTCATCTCTAAAAGCTTGGTAGCTTTTTGTGATCTTAGCAAATAATGGATCAGAAGCTGACTTCTCTTTAACAACTTCTAACCAAGCAGCTTTAAGTTTATCAAGATCAGCTTGCTTCCACTTTACAAAAGTAACACCTTTTTTCTCTAGCTCACGCATAGCAGGTACTTGCTTTGCATCTGATCTAACAAGAGCCCACCACATTGTATCTCTACATGCTGTATTAATAATCTCTTGCTGGTACTTTGACAACCCTTCCCAAGCTTTTTTGGCCATCAATAATTCACCAATTGATGTTTGCTGATGCCAACCTGGAAAATAGTTAAACTTAGCTAACTGGTAAAAACCATAACTTAAGTCATGTGTAGGCATTGAAAACTCAGTTGCATCAATAACACCTTTTTCAAGTGCTGGATAAATATCTCCACCAGCTAATAACTGTGTTGATACACCGATTTTGTTCATAACCATAGCTCCAAGGCCAAAGAATCTCATCTTCATACCTTTTAATTCATCAACAGAATTGATTCTCTTTCTGAACCAACCTGATGTTTCAGGAGCGTGTGTAAGACAGTTAAGAGCCTTTAATCCGTACTCACCATAGATCTCATCTTTCAACTGCTGGCCTCCGCCATACTCAAACCATCCATGATACTCACTTGCACCTGGTCCAAATGGAACAGCTGTAAAGTAAGAAACAGCAGGGATCTTACCTGCGTGATATCCTGGTGTTGTGTAACCTGCGTCTACTGAACCGTTTTTAACAGCATCCCATACTTCTAAAGAAGGTACAAGCGCGTTAGGCTCATGGAATCTTAACTGAACTTTACCATCAGATAATGCCTTAACTTTATTTGAAAAGTAAACAGCTGATTCACCGTTAATAGCTACCTGACTACCCCAAGTACTTTGCATCTTCCAACGAAGATTTTTTGCATGACTTGTTACAGCAAGTAAACTAGTAGCTGCTACTGCAGCCGCACCTATTAATAGGCTAGTTTTGAACTTCATGAAATTCCTCCCTAATATTAGTTTATTCAAAAGTTTTAAACTTCTGGCAATAAGTGTTAAAAAAAAACTACGTAAAGGCAAGAGATTTTAAGAAAAAAAAAATTTTTTTTTTAAGTCTTTGATTCTAAAAACTATATCTAGATACTTTTTTTATTTAAATATCTATATATTGATTTTACTCAATTTGCTTATCAACGATTCTTTCACGCCAGAAAGTATATAAACCTGCTCCTATAACAATAGTTGATCCAATTAAAATAGCTAAATCTATATTTTCATCAAAAATAAAAATACCGATAAAACTTACAAAAACTAAATGTAAGTAGATAAATGGCTGTAAAAGTGAAGCTTCAGCATTTTGAAATGATTTTATCATTAAATAGTGACCAGCAGCTCCAAGACAACAAACAGCTAATATAAAAAAAACATCTAAGAAAACTATCTTAGTTACAAAAAATGGTCCTACTAAAGTTAGGACAATTAGACCTGTAACACCTGTGTAAAAAAAACTTGTATCAGAATCATCTTCGTCTGAAACATATCTTGTTAAAACCTGATACAAAGAAAAAGCAATCGCACAACCAACAGCTATAAGAGATATAGGATCAAATACTTTTAATCCAGGTCTTAATATTATTAAAATACCGACAAAACCAAAAATAATTGCTGACCACCTCCTCCAACCAAATTTTTCATTTAGTATGATTAGTGAAAAGATTGCTACTATCAATGGACCACTCGCAAAAATGGCATGAGATTCAATAAGCCCTATTTTTAAAAAACAATAATGTGCAAAACACATTTCAATAGCTAAAATAGTACCTCTTAATATTTGAATGTATTTATATTTAGTTTTTGGTACTTTTATTTTTTTTTCTTTTGGAGCATATGATAAAAAAATTAACAAAACTCCAAAAAACCAATATCTAAACATATTAATTGCTATAACGCTATAATGTTGTGAGAGATATTTTGAAATCCCATCCATTATAGAAAGAAGAAAAATAGCTGAGATCATCAGCAATATTCCCAGAGATACATTATTTTTCATATACGTGTTTTACTATATTAATACCAGAAGCTTTCACTTCTACAACTTAATGGCTTTGGTAAAGAAGTTATTTTTTTCCATGAAGAACTTAAAATAAATGGTTTTAACACTCCCGTAATTTTATCTAAATGCCAAGCAAAATCTAATCCTTTAAGTGTGTGCTTATCTTCCCAAAGTGAAAAAGAACCAGGTTTTTGGCCTACAACTTTCCCAACATTCATAAATTCTCCAGAAACCCTTTTAAAAACTCTTATATCATTATTACCTTTTTCCATGAAAAAAAATTCAAGTTTTTTCGTTTTGTTTTTATCTGTACATACTAATCCTGTATAGGGGGGCTTACTGTAGGCATTGAATGAAAAAAAAATAAAAACTAAAATTAAATATTTGAAGATTTTCAATTCTATTTTCCTAAAGTGTTTTTATAATAAGCAACAGTTTTTCCTAACCCAGTTTTTAAATCTGTAAAACTAAAATTTTCAAAAAAATCAGCTGGACCATTTCCTAGTATCTCTTCAACTATTGGAAGAGAATTTTTATGATAAGTTATTTTTTTATTTGTTGTAAAGGAGTTTAAATATTCAGCTATATTAGCCACCTTCCTTGAAATTCCATTAATATTCATTACTTTTGCACCATTAGGTAAACTTTCTAAAATTTTTAAAACTATATTAGCTATATCTTCGACATAAACAAATCCAGCCCCCCCACCAAATTCAATTTCATATTCTTTGTCTTCCGCAGCTGCCTTACAAGCTAGTGAAATACTAGCTGTGCCACCTATTTCTCTTCCGGGACCGTAAACAACAAATGGTCTCAATCCGAATGAATTTAATTTGTTTTCTAAATTATAAGCTCTTGCAATACCTTCTACTGCTAATTTATAAGCGCCATAATGCGTTTCTGGAAAAGGATTAATTTTATCTTTTTGTCCATAAACTCCACCACTACTTGTATAAACAACAAGATTACATTTAGCTTCTAAAGCAGCTTCAAAAACATTTATAGAACCAATAACATTTACTTGGTTACCCAATCTCGGATTGTTACTACAATCAGGTGTCATCAAACCTACTAAATTTATCAAAACACTTTGATCTTTTGCAGTTTTTAAAACAGTTTCATATTCAAGAATGTCACCTTCAACAAAATGAATTTTTTCAACATTCTTCCCTATAATACGATTAAGTAAATCTTCATTAATTTTTTTATCAAATATTGTTATTTGAAAATTATTAACGAGCAATAACTTTGTTATCCAAGCACCAATGAAGCCTGAGCCACCATAAATAACTACTTTCATTTAGAGATCACTCACTAATTTTTTAGCACTTTCAGAAATTTCTTTTAAGCAATCTAAACCCTTTGGAAAATGTTTTGAATTAGTAACGAAGCCGTGAAGTTGGTCTCTGTAAAGTTTATAAATCACATTATTTCCATAAGATTTTAATCTATTGTAATAGGCTATTCCTTCATCTAACAAGGGATCTAACTCAGCTGCAAAAATAAATGTATTTGGTTGATTATATAAGTCTTTTGAAAAAAGAGGAGAAGCCTCATAGTTTACTTCATCTTTTTTATCTTTTAAATAATGGTTAGCAAAGTAACTTATAGTATCACCTGTAAGAGTGGCTCCAGGCAAATTAAAATCTGAAGATCTCATTGATAATGTAAAATCAACCCAAGGATAAATCAAAATCTGTCCTTTTATTTTAGGAAGTAAATTTTTTGATGAATTAATACTTAATACTGTAGCTAAATTTCCTCCAGCACTATCTCCACATACTATTACATTATTTAAATCACAATTTTCAGTTTTTAAAAACTCTAGAGATTTCAGAGCGTATTCAGCATCTTTATATGGGATTGGAAACTTATTCTCTGGTGCTAATCTATAATCAACTGCAACAACAATCATTTCACTATATTTTGAAATACACCTGCACGGATAATCATGAGTATCCAAGTTACCCATAACAAATCCCCCTCCATGGAAAAAAAGAATAATTGGAGTTTTTTTATTTTTTTCATTTTCGAAAGGAATATAAACTCTTAAATTTAGTTGATAGTTATCAAAACTTCTAATTTGAGTATCAAAAACTTTTTTTAGTTCTGGTCCAATTAAATTGTCTAATTTTAGTTGTTTTAATCTTTCTTCTCTTAACTGAATTGGCAGGAGATCATGATGATTCGGTGCTTCTACTTCTTGTCTTTTTTTTAAATATAAATTTACATCTTTATCTTTAATCATAATAATAAACTTTAATAGTAATAATATTATTTAAAAAAATTAGATTATCAACAAGAGTGTATTTTATTAGGAGAGTAATTTATGTCTGATCTAAAAGGAATAATTTCACCATTTACTACACCGTTTTCAGAAAATGGTGAAATTGATTATAGCCTTGTCAAACCTCAGGTCGATTGGTTGATTGATAACGGTGTACATGGACTAGCAGCAGGCGGAAGCACTGGAGAAGGACATGTTCTTGATAGAGAAGAATATATAAAATTGATGAAAACTACTGTTGATTCTGTTGATGGAAGAATACCCGTAGTTGCCGGAATTGTAACTAATTCAACATCCGAAGTGATAGCTAGAGGAAAGTCCGTGAAAGATTTAGATGTAAGTGCCTTACAAATAACTCCACCACATTACCTATTTAAACCTGACGACGATGCTATGGTTAATCATTTTAAAGAGATATATGATGAGTGCCAAGTTCCTATTTTAATATATAATGTTGTTCCCTGGTGTTATCTTTCTCCAGATTTACTTATTAGAATTATGGATGAGGTTCCTGGAGTTTTGGGCGTTAAACAAAGCGCAGGAGATATGAAATTATTTGCAGATCTAATAAGAAGAGCTAATCCAAAAAATCTTATCTTTAGTGCTGTGGATGCTTTGCTTATGTCATCTTATCAGCTAGGAGCGCCAGGGGCCATTGCAGCTATTTTAACTGCAGCTCCAGGCCCATCTGTAAAATTATGGGATGCTGTCCAGAACGAAAATTGGGATATTGCTCTTGATCTCCATCAAAAATTGATGCCACTTTGGGATGCTATCGGTCTAGATAACATGCCATCACTTTGTAAATATGCTCAAAAATTACAAGGATTAGATGCGGGATATGCCAGAAAACCAACATCACCTGCTACAAAAAATCAAAAAGAAAAAGTCGAAATTGCGCTGAAAGGCCTAGGGTTAATATAGTGAAGAATAAAAATTTTCCCCAAGCAACAAAATCAATAGCTAAAGCAAAGCTTGATTTAAAAGAATGGGGATATTGCTTACTTAAAGATGCAATTCCAACTGATCTAAATGATGAATTATCAAGAAGATTAGTTGAACAAGCCAATGCTGAAAAAAAACAAAATTTAGCTTATGAAGATGGTAGTAAAGAAAAAAAGTGGGGTGAATTTGATAACACCAAAAAAGGTGGAATTAATCAAAGAGTATGGATGCTTCCTAATAAAGGAAAGATTTTTTTAGATGTGTTGAAAATGCACAATTATACAAATTGCGTTGAAGCCGTTTTGGGAAAAAATTTTATTCTTTCAAGTTATAATGCAAATATAGCAAAACCTGGCGGTATTGCAATGGATCTCCATACAGATCAATGGTGGAATCCTGACCCAGTAAATAGAGATGAAAATTTTTTACCAATTAGTTCTATAACTAGAAAAAAATTTGATTATAAAATTAATAAAAACGTAAATAAGAATAATGACTTAATTACAAGACCAGTAGTTTCGAATGTTCTTATAATGCTTAATGGAATGTCTTTTGAAAATGGAGGAACACTAGTTGTCCCAGGCTCTCATAAATTTGGAAGGCATCCCAATAAAAAGTTAGATAAAAAAATTGTACCAATTGCAGCTGAAGGCCCCCCCGGATGCGCTATAATAACTGATGGAAGATTATGGCACGGAACTGGCGCTAATATAAGTGATAAAGAAAGACTGGCAATTTTAATTACTTTCTGTGGACCACAATTTAGACCACAAGAAAATTATACTTTAGGACTTAAGAAAAATATATTTAGTAAACTATCCGATTATCAAAAAGAACTTTTAGGTTTCAAAGTCTGGAACGGCTACGGAAGAATTGGTGATCCAACTGATGATTTTCTAAACATAAATCCAAAATTAATTGGAGAGTTAAAACATTAATAAATTTTAATTTTAATGAAGTTTTTTCTTGAAAATTTTAAATGGCTATTAGCTTGTTCATTAATGTACTTTTCTTCATGTTTTGGACAAACTTTTTTCATTTCACTCTATGCTAATGAGATAAGATCCTTTTTTCAGTTAAGTCATGGTGACTGGGGCAGTATCTATGCACTAGGAACTTTAGCATCTGCTTTCATGATGTTAGTTTTAGGTGGATTAGTTGATAAATATGAATTCAAAAAATTAATTATATTTGTTTTTATTTTCTTATCAATTTTATGTTTTGCAATGGTATTTAATTCGTCTCTTTGGATATTAATAGGTATTATTTTTGGGTTGAGATTTTTTGGTCAAGGGATGTTATTCCATTTACCCTCGGTAGCAATTGGCCGTTGGTTTGGACAAAATAAAGGTAAGGCAACTTCAATATCTGTCCTTGGGTTTTCATTTGGAGAAGCAATTTTTCCAATTATCATGACATTAATTATATCTTATGTTGGTTGGAAGTTTAGTTGGAGCTTTGGTGGCATCTTACTTATACTAATACTTCCAATTATAATAAATCTTCTAAAAGTTGAGAGGATACCTAAGTCATCTCTTAGTACAATTACAGAACAAACTGGATTAAATGATAAACATTGGACGAGAAAAGAAGTTTTAAAATTTTGGCTCTTTTGGTCAGTAATTTTACCTTTATTAATTACACCAATATTTTCTACAGCATTTTTTTTCTATCAAATGCATTTAATAGATATTAAGAATTTTAATGTAGTAAAATATTTTTCCATTTTTCCAATATATACAATATCTTCAATGTCTGCTTTAATTTTTTCAGGATGGATGATTGACAAATTCGGAGTTTCTAAATTCATACCCTACTACCTAATACCTATGGCATTAGGTTTAATAAGTTTTTCAATTGGAGATAATTATTTTTATGTATTTATTGGATTTGTTTTTCTTGGATTAACACAAGGTTCAGCTATGACTATAGGTTCAACATTTTGGCCTAATTATTTTGGGACAAAAAACTTAGGATCTATTCGGTCTCTTTCAACATCCTCTATGGTTTTTGGAACAGCCCTAGGTCCAGTTATTGTAGGTCAATTATTAGATTTAAATATTTCATATAATTATATTTTATTTGGCATGAGTATTTTAGCTATTGCTTCTGCTATTTCTTTATTTATAACAATGTCTAGAATACCTAATTTAAAATAACGGGAGATTGAAATGTTAAATATTTATCTAGCTGGTGAAATTCATTCTGATTGGAGAGATGACATCATACAACTTACAAAAAAAAATGATTTAAATGTTAATTTTTCTAGCCCAGTAACTGATCATGATGCATCTGATAATTGTGGAGTAGAAATCCTAGGAAATGAAGACACCCAATTTTGGAAAGATAATAAAGGAGCTAAATTAAATGCAATTAGAACAAGAAAAGAAATTGAAAATTCAGACATAGTTATAGTGAAATTTGGTGAAAAATATAAACAGTGGAATGCTGCTTTCGATGCAGGATATGCAGCCGCACTAAACAAGTCTCTAATTATTATTCACTCTGATGAGCACCAACATGCTTTGAAGGAAGTAGATGCAGCGGCATTAGCTGTTGTTAAAAACAATGATCAAGTGGTTAAAATTTTAAATTATGTCATTAATGGAAAACTAAATTAAAAATGTTTCATATAATCTTGTTTAATCCTGAAATACCACCAAATACAGGAAATATTATGAGATTATGTTCAAATACAGGCTCAAATT
>CACNQW010000002.1 GCA_902622745.1 uncultured SAR116 cluster alpha proteobacterium | reverse complement strand
AAGAGATTTTTTCTCATCTATATCAGAAAAGTTAAATAAAAAAATTGTTCTCATTATAGCAGAAAAGGATGATCAAATAGTTGCTGGTGCTCTAAATTTCACTGATCAAAATTGTTTATATGGTAGAAATTGGGGATCTAAAATTGATGTCCCTTTTTTGCATTTTGAGATGTGTTATTATCAGGCTATAGATTATGCAATTGATCAAAAATTAAAGGTTGTTGAAGCTGGTGCTCAAGGACATCATAAAATTAAAAGAGGGTATTTAGCTAAACCAACTTTTAGTTATCATTATCTTCCAAACTCCTCATTTAGAAATGCTGTTTCAGCTTTTATAAATGATGAAAAAATACATATTCAAGAAAACATTGATTATGTTAATAATAATGATAATCCTTTTAAATTTAAAAATTAAATCTTAATTTTTGTATTTTTTTTATCTGTTGTTTTAGTAGAAGATTCTGATTTAATAATTAATTCATCTTTTTTGTTATCTACAAAAACGTTACCCCCTTTTACTAGTTTTCCAAACAGAAGTTCTTCAGCTAGTGGTTTTTTAATCTTTTCTTGAATTAATCTATTTAAAGGTCTTGCTCCAAAAATCTTATCATAACCTTTTTTAGCTAACCAATGTCTTGCTTCATCAGAAAGCATTATAGAAACACCTTTATCGGACAATTGTGCCTCTAATTGCATTATAAATTTATCTACTACCATTTTAATTACTTCTATATCTAAATAGTCAAATGGTATAACAGCATCTAACCTATTGCGAAATTCTGGAGTAAATAATTTTTCTATTGCTTGTGTATCAGCATCATTTTTTGTGTCATTTAAAAATCCAATAGATGATCTTGATAATTCTGAAGCCCCTGCATTAGTAGTCATAATTAAAATAACATTTCTAAAATCTACTGACTTACCATTATTATCAGTTAATTTACCGTGATCCATCACTTGAAGTAATAAATTAAACAAATCAGGATGTGCTTTTTCAATTTCATCTAAAAGTAATACTGAATGGGGATTTTGATCAATTGCATCAGTTAATAACCCTCCTTGATCAAAACCAACATAACCCGGAGGTGCACCTATCAACCTGGAAACGGTATGTCTCTCCATATATTCTGACATATCAAATCTAGTAAGTTTAATACCATATGACTCAGACAATTGTCTTGCCACTTCAGTTTTCCCAACTCCAGTAGGGCCAGAGAATAAATAACAACCTATTGGTTTTTCTCCTTCTCTAAGACCTGCCCTTGACAATTTTACACTTGAAACCAAGGCAGATATAGCTTTATCTTGACCATAAACCATTCTTTTCAGATCACTCTCTAGATTTAAAAGTGCCTTTTTATCGTCTTTAGAAACATGTTTTGGGGGTATTCTAGCAATTAAAGCAACTGTCTCTTCTATTTCTTGTTTATCAATTGTTTTCTTTCTTTTGTTTTGAGGCAGAAGCATCTGTGCAGCTGCTGTTTCGTCAATTACATCAATAGCCTTATCAGGAAGTTTTCTTTCATTTATATATCTAAAAGATAATTCAACTGCAGTTTTAATTGCGTCATTGGTAAACTTAATTTTATGGTGATCTTCATATCTTGACTTAAGCCCCATTAAAATTTTGATTGCATCATCAACATTAGGTTCTTTTATATCTATTTTTTGGAATCTTCTTACTAAAGCTCTGTCTTTATCAAAATAACCTCTATATTCTTTATATGTAGTTGAACCAATGCATCTAAGTGTCCCTGTTTGAAGAACAGGCTTTAGTAAATTTGAGGCATCCATTGCACCACCACTCGTAGCGCCAGCACCAATTATTGTATGAATTTCATCAATAAATAATATTGCATTTTCATTCTTTTCAATTTCTTTAATAACTGCTTTTAAACGTTCTTCAAAATCCCCTCTATATCTTGTGCCTGCTAGAAGTGCCCCCATATCAAGAGCATAAATTTCAGATTTCAATAACACTTCTGGAACCTCGCCTTTAACAATTTTATCTGCAAGTCCTTCTGCTATAGCTGTTTTTCCAACACCAGGATCCCCAACCATTAAGGGATTATTCTTTGTTCTTCTACATAAAACTTGTATGGTTCTATCGAGTTCTTTCTTTCTTCCAATGACTGGATCAATTTTTCCAGATGCAGATTTTTCATTAAGATCAACAGCATATTTTTTTAATGCACTTTCTTTTTTTGAATTTATTTGAGTCTCCGCCTCCGCATCTTCATCAGTTTTAGATTGAGAATAGTTTGGATCTTTTGCAAGACCATGACTAATAAAACTAACAGCATCTAGTCTTTTCATGTTCTGCTTTTGAAGTAAATATACTGCATAACAATCTCTTTCAGAAAACATAGCAACTAAAACATTTGCCCCGTTTGCTTCGTTTTTTCCTGATGATTGAGTATGTATGACAGCTCTTTGAACAACACGTTGAAACCCTGATGTTGGCTGAGTATCTATATCTTCATTTGAACTAACAATTGATTTTAAATCTTTATCTAAATAACCATTAAGATCATCTTCTAGAAGTTTTATATCTACACCACATGCTTTAAATACTTCTATCGCATCTTTATCTTCTAATAATGAAAACAACAAATGCTCTAAAGTTGCAAACTCGTGCTTTTTGGAGGATGCTAAATTCATCGCACGTCTCAAAGTTTCCTCTAGTGATCTTGATAACATTATTTATTCCTTTTCTAATTGCATTTGAAGTGGGTGTTCATATTTACGGGCATAATTTGTTACTTGTACTGCTTTAGTTTCTGCTATTTCATATGTGTAAACACCACAAACACCAATACCTTTCTGATGAACATGAAGCATAATTTGTGTAGCCTCATCTTGTCTTTTTCCAAAAAATTTTTCTAAAACCTCAATAACAAATTCCATTGGAGTGTAATCATCATTTAACATTAAAACTTTATATAAAGATGGTTTTTTAGTTTTAGGTTTTACCTTTGTTAATACACTTCCATCAGTTTGATTATTATTTTCTTCTGATTCAGATCGGATATTAAAATATTTTCTTTTCATATATTTAATTTAATAATTAAAGACTTTGGTATCAATACTTTTAGAAAATATTTTATAAATTAAGTCTTTTTAAACATCTAAATATTGTATATATATGTATATATATATCAACATAATGTATTGTAATTTATTATACTCAAAATTTTAAATGAATATTATTATCCCATTTAAAGCATCACACATAAAAATTTTGATGTTATTCCTTTTGTTTATAAGTTCATTTTATTTTAATAAACCTTCTTACGGAAAGTACGCATCAATTATTATGAATGAAAAATCAGGAAAAGTTTATCATTCAATTAATGCTGATACAAGGAATTACCCTGCTTCACTTACTAAAATAATGACAATTTACATGATTTTTGAAAAATTAAAAAACAAAAAAATTAAAATGAATACTAAACTTAAGGTATCTAAACGAGCTTCAAGGCAACCCCCATCAAAACTAGGGTTATACCCAGGTCAAAAAATCACTGTTAAACAAGCAATTCTTGCACTCGTTACCAAATCAGCAAATGATGTTGCTACTGTTGTTGCTGAAAATTTTGAAAAAACTGAAAGAAGATTTGCATACAAAATGACCAGAAAAGCTAAAAGTATTGGTCTTAATCGTACTATTTTTAAAAATGCATCCGGACTTCCAAACAAAGGTCAACTTTCTACAGCAAGAGACATGGCAAAACTAGCAGTAGCTATTAGAAAAAACTTTCCTGAATTTTTTTATTTTTTTAATAAAAAATCATTTGTGTTTAATGGTATTGAGTATCGTAATCATAATAATTTACTTGGCTCTTATTTTGGTGCAGATGGTATTAAAACAGGCTACACCAACGCATCAGGATTTAATTTAGTTGCTTCTGTTGAAAGAAATGGCCAAAGAATAATTGGAGTTGTTTTTGGTGGGAAAACTGCAAGAACTAGAGATAAGCATATGGTTAAGTTATTAAATAAATTTATAAAAACTCCTGTTGTACGAACTGCTAAACTCTCTGAAATACCTTCCCAAAGACCAGATTTTATTTCATATCCTGTTGTGAAAAAACCAAAAAACTTTTCTGTTTATACCGTTAATGAATCAGAAGATTGGTTTATACAAATAGGAGCTTTTAAAAACAAACTTAATGCACATATTGCTGCAAAAAAAGCTCGTAATGCAGCTCCTGAACAACTTGGCAATTTACCTGCTTCTTTACAAAAAGTTAATAAGCCTCTAGAAAACTTAAAAGTAAAGAGATCTCTTTGGAGAGTTAGGTTTATTGAATTAGCTGAAAATCAAGCAAGATCTGTTTGTGCTGAGCTATGGTCATCAGGACTTAGTTGTATCCCTTTACCTCAAAAAAGCCTAAATTAATATTTTATTTAACAATCAAAAGTTGATTCCAATTAGTCGTGTATGATTTGGATTTGAAATGAGATTTCATATTCCATTTACTTTTGTTCTTTTTTGATTTTAATAATCCTTGAGATCCATAAAATAAAGTTTTTGAACCCATTTTATTATTAATATAATCTAGCATTATCATTCGTTTGTTTGATAATATATTATCTTTTTTATTTTTATTAAATAAACTACCCTGAATAGTATAATCTTCTGATTTATAAAAAGAGCTAGTTTCATTTAAATTGATTTCTACACTTTTAATGTTTAAGTCAAGTAGCGTAACTCCGATTTTTTTATAACTAAACCCTAACCGATAAATTTTTTCTAATATTCTAAATCCACCTTGGATCAAATCAGGTGTGTTATTTATGGGCTCATCAAAATTTATTACTCCAGAGTTACTATATTGTGATTCACTTTTTTTAAACTTGTTTGTATTAATAAAAACACATAAAGAGCTACACAAGCCTCTTTGTAATCGAAGTTTTTCAGCTGCCCTAAAGATATGGTTTGATAATGCTTCTTTTAAACTTTGAAAATCAGTTACCATTTCTCCAAATGAACGCGAAACCGTGATAGATTTTTTAGAATGAACTTGTTCTAAATCTAAAGCTGAAACACCTCTTAATTCATACACTATTCTTTTCCCAACAACAGAAATATGTTGTTTTATATGATTGGGATTAGCTCTCTGTAATTGTAAGGCATTATTTATACCAATTTTTTTCAATCTATTTGCCCAACCTTTTGATATTCCCCAGATTGTTTCAAGTTCTAAATCATTTAATACTTGAGTGATTTGGTTTGAATCTTGAAGGTTATAAACTCCTTCATTTACATATTTTTTTGCTATTCTGTTAGCCAATTTTGCTAACGTTTTAGTTGGCCCTATTCCCACAGAAACGGGTATACCTGTCCATTGATATATTTTTTTTTTCATAAAAATCATTTTTTTATAAATATTACTTTTATTAAATCCATCTAAACCTAAAAAAGCTTCATCTATAGAGTAGACCTCAACGTCTGGTGTGAAGTGATAAAAAGAGTTCATTACTCTAGAAGACATATCTCCATACAAAGTGTAATTAGATGAATAAACTATTACCCTATTTTTTTTTATTAAATCTTTCCATAAATGCAGTGGTGCACCCATAGGAATACCCAAAGCTTTAGCTTCATTTGATCTAGCTATGATACATCCATCATTATTTGATAAAACAACAACAGGTTTATTATTAATAAGTGGATTAAAAACCCTTTCACAGGATACATAGAAATTATTACAATCAACTAATGCGTACAATTTTGTTTACCTTTTTTAGTAAACAGAATGAATAGCTGTAACAACTACTCCCCAAATTTCAATGTTCATATCTTCTTTTATCTCAATTGGTTTATATAAAGTATTCTCTGGCATTAAAATTAATTTTCCAGATTCCTTATATAGCCTTTTAACAGTCATGTGACCATCAACTACAGCAATAACTATTTTGCCATGTGAAGGTTTTAAACTTCTATCTACTATCAATATATCATTATCATTAATTCCAGCGCCGATCATAGAATCTCCAGTGACACGAACAAAAAAAGTTGCAGCTGGATGTTTAACTAAATGGCTATTTAAATCTAAATTTCTCTCTAAATGATCATCTGCAGGTGAAGGAAACCCAGCAGATATTTTACAACTATATAAGGGTAATTCTGAATCTGAATGAACTACTTTATCTTTCAAAAAGTTAGGTAAATCAAATATTTTAACATTATCTTGAGGTGAATAATGTCCATTTAAAATTAATATCTCTTTTGTTTTTTCTATGCTTTCAATCATTTAATTCCTCTTTGTTCATGTTTTGTTCTATTTATACATAAAAAAAAATGATTGAAAAGTCTTTTCAACAGTAATTAAAAAAATATTAAGATTTTTTATATTTATCTATTAATGACTCTAGATCATGGTCAACATTTTCGTCATAACCATGTTTTGATGAAAAAAATGCCAAGGCCATTAAACCAGAGCCAATAATAAAAGACATAACAATGCAAATTATAATAGCAAAAAATCCATGATTACTAATACTTATAAAATCCCAATTAAACCATAGTTTAACAGCAAAATATAATACAAGCAGTAATACTGCTACAAAAAGAGCTATAATTATCTTATTTTTGGTAGAAAACATAAGTATAAATCAACTTTCTACCGACAACTGATTTTCAACAAGATTATACCAGTAAGAGATACCTAATGGAATAATTTCATCGTTAAAATCATATTTTGAATTATGTAACATACAACCACTTTTTCCTTCACCTGCTCCTAACCATATATAAGCTCCTGGTTTTTTTTCAAGCATATAAGCAAAATCTTCAGCACCCATAGATGGTGCAAGATTATCTTTAACATCTTTCGTTTTAACTACTTTTTTTGCAACTTCAATAGCAATGTCACTTTCCATCGAAGTATTAATAGTAACAGGATAACCCTCATTAATTTCAACCTTTGCAGTACAACCGTAAGCATTTGCAGTCGAATTGCAAATATCAATAAATTGTTCTTTAACTAAGGATCTTGTTTTAGGATTTAATGTTCTTATCGTTCCAATAAAATTAGCATCTTGTGGAATAATATTAAAAGCTGTACCAGATTCTATTTTAGTAACGGAAACAACAACTGGATCAAGAGGATTTTGTTTTCTAGAAACTATTTGTTGCAAAGATTGTATCACGCCAGAAGAAGCAATTATTGGATCAGATGCATGATGTGGGGAAGCAGCATGACCTCCAACACCATTAATTAATACTCTGAATTGATCAAATGATGCCATTACGGGACCTTTGTGAACAGCTATTTCTCCAACATCTAAACCTGGCCAATTATGCAATCCCCATACACTTTCCATTGGAAAATTATCAAAAAGACCATCATTAATCATTTTTAAACCGCCACCACCCCCTTCTTCTGCTGGTTGAAAAATAAAATATACTGTACCACTGAATTTTTTTTCTTTTGAAAGAATTTTTGCTGCGCCAAGAAGCATAGCGACATGTCCGTCATGACCACAAGCATGCATTTTTCCGGAAAAATTTGACTTATAGTCAAAATCATTTTCTTCTTCAATAGGGAGTGCATCCATATCAGCTCTTAACCCTATTGAACGATTACTTTTATGTTCTTGAGAGTTAGAGCCTTTTAAAACACCTATAACGCCTGTTTTTCCGATCTTATTATGAACTTCTATCCCAAATGATTTTAGCTTTTCAGTAATATAATCTGCAGTCCAATTTTCTTCATAACAAAGTTCTGGATTAGCGTGAAGTTCATGTCTCCAGGTGGTAACCTCTTGATGAATCTTTTTAATGTTTTCTGAAATATTCATTGTTTAATATTGTGTTTGAGTATAATGATTAAAAGCTAAAAAACAAATGTTTCTATAGATATATATTTAGATGAAAAATCCAAGCACGTTAACTCAAAAAATGTTATTTGTCTTTTTGCCTTTTTCAGCAGGTTACTTTTTGTCGTATGTTTACAGATCTACTAATGCAATTTTAGCTCCTTATCTTAACCAAGACTTAGGAATTAATGCGGAACAACTTGGCCTAATTACTTCAGTTTATTTTTTAACATTTGCTTTATTTCAATTACCATTAGGAATTCTACTTGATAAATTTGGAGCAAGAAAAGTACAAACAGTTTTGTTTTTTATAGCATCATTGGGTGCATCATTATTTGCATTAGGTGATTCTGTATTTTCATTAACGGTAGGAAGAGGTTTAATAGGCTTAGGCGTTTCTGGCGCTCTAATGGGTGCTTTTAAAGCGATGTCTATTTGGTTTCCAAAAGAACGACTAAGTTTATTAGTTGCATTATTTTTAGCTGTAGGAGGACTAGGTGCAATATCAGCATCGTCACCTTTAGAATATTTACTTCAAATAACTGATTGGAGAACTATTTATTTTGCTTTATCTTTAACAACCTTAATAGTAGGTTTTTTAATTTTTATAATTGTGCCAGAAAAAAAAATCACATATGAAAAAGAAGAACCAGTATTAAAAGTTCTTAAAATAATTTATACTAACTATCATTTTTGGAGAGCTGGCCCTTTAGCAGGTTTGGTAGGTGGAACAACAATGGCAATTCAAGGCTTATGGGCAGGGCCATGGCTTTCTGATGTTGGAAAATTTAGTCAAACAGAAATAGCTGAAATCCTTTTTTTATTCACAATATCTATGACAATTGGAATAATACTCATGGGTATCATATCAGATAATTTAAGACGAAAAAATATTTCAACAATTAGTGTCATGGTTGGAATGATAATTATATTAATTATCCCAACTGCGGTTATAACTTTTGGGTTACTTCCAAAAGCAATATGGCCTTGGGTTTTATTTAGTTTAACCTCTTTTTGTGCAACATTATCATATTCAGGATTAAGTGACTACTTTCCATTAAATTACGCAGGAAGAGTCTCAACAGCTGTAAATTTAATAACATTTATGGTTGCTTTCATTGCTCAATATGCGATAGGAGCAATAATGCAATTTATTGAACCAGGCAAAATGACTGGCTATTCATTATTCTCTTACCAGGTAAGCTTTGGTGTTTTTCTTGGGTTAATAATAATTTTATTAATTAATTATTTTATAATGACTTGTTTTAAAAGTACTAAGGGTAATATCTCTGGCATTCCCAAAGAGTAGAGTGATCTGATGGTTTTAAAATAAACCTATCATGTAATCTAAAATCTCCATCTTGCCAAAATTCAAACTCATTTGGAACAATTTTGAAACCACCCCAATGCTTTGGTCTTGGTACATTCTCATCAAATTTATTTCTGAATTCTGCGACTCTTTTTAATAAAGTCTCTCTATTTTTTAACGGTTGTGATTGAATAGACGCCCAAGCACCTATTCTACTACCTAATGACCGACTTTCAAAATATTGATCTGATATTTTTTCGGGAATTTTATCAATTTGACCGACAACCCTTACTTGACGATTTAAAGACTTCCAATAAAAACATATTGCAACTTTACCTGTTTCAAAGATTTCTCTAGATTTTCTGCTTTCATAATTTGTATAAAAAACAAAATTTCTATTAATTATATCTTTCAATAAAACTGTTCTTACTGATGGAAATCCATTTCTAGAGACAGTAGCTATTTGCATAGCGTTAGGATCTCTGATTTCTTTATCTTGTGCTTCTTTGAACCATTTTTGAAATAGTTCGATTGGGTCTATTTTTTTATCTAATTCCATAATTTATTACGTTCAAATTTTTGCCATATTTGTAAGTATTATATAATTTAACTTATAAGGAATTAAAGTAATGAAATTTATATTTAGTATTTTATTTATATTTTTATCTTCTGTTAGCTTCTCAAAAACTATAACTACGCTAACAAATGGATATGTAGAATCAGTAGAAGTTTTAAAAAAATATATAACTCAGAATATACCTAAAAGAGAAAAAGTGTGCGAGATTAAAAGAGTTCCTGTACAAAAAACTTCTCAAGGATTTGGAGCTGACAATTTAATTGGAGCTTTAATTGGAGGTGCAATTGGAAATAAAATTGGTGAAGGTGGTGGAAAACAGGGATCTACTGCTCTAGGCGCCTTGATTGGTTCAGAAATAGTAAGAAATGATAAACAAGCTAGAGCAAGCAATAATGAATTTGTTGAAAAAGAAGTCTGTAAAATTCAAAATATTACATATACAGAGACATCCGAACAAATAACCGGTTACAAATTGAACATTGATATAGATGGCCAAATTTTAGAATTCATAAGTAACAAGTCTTATAATCCCGGTGATATAATAGGGATTAGAAAAAAAATTAGTTATTCTCTAGATTAATTTAAATAATTTTATCTGTTTAAATTTATAATAATCTATTATAGTAAATAAACTTATACAAAGTGTATCTATATGAATAATTTAATGAAAGATAAACGTGGGTTAGTCATGGGAGTCGCTAATGATAAATCTATTGGTTGGGGAATTGCTAAAGCTATTGCTGACCAAGGTGGAGAGCTTGCATTTACTTATCAAGGTGAGGCACTAAAAAAAAGAGTTATTCCATTAGCAGATAGCGTAAATTCTGATATAGTGCTCCCCTGCGATGTCTCTAACGATGAAGATATAGATAAAACTTTTAATGAACTAAAAAAAATATGGCCTAAAATTGATTTCTTAGTTCATGCTATTGCTTTCTCAGATAAAGATGAACTCAAAGGTGAATATATTGACACAACTAGAGAAAATTTTGTAAATACTATGGATGTTTCTGTATATTCATTTACAGCAATTGCTCGTAGAGCATCTATAATGATGCCTGATGGTGGATCATTATTAACTTTAAGTTATTATGGTGCTGAAAAAGTAATGCCACATTATAACGTTATGGGGTTAGCTAAATCTGCTCTTGAAGCTTCTGTAAGATACTTAGCTACGGATTTAGGTAAAGATAAGATTAGAGTAAATAGTATTTCTGCAGGACCAATTAAAACTCTCGCAGCAAGTGGAATTGGAGATTTTAGGTATATTTTAAAATGGAATGAGTATAACTCACCAATGAAAAGAAATGTTACATTAGAAGATGTTGGTGGAAGTGCTGTATACCTGCTTTCCGATATGTCAACAGGTGTATCTGGTGAAACTCATCATGTAGATTGTGGTTATCATGTTGTTGGAATGAAAGCAATTGATGCTCCTGACATGACACCTCCTAACAATAATTGATATTATGTCATATAACTCATTTGGTAATTTATTTAGATTTACAAGCTATGGTGAAAGCCATGGACCAGCTATTGGATGCATAGTTGACGGAGTTCCACCAAACATTAGCCTTAATGAAAAAGATATCCAAAAACTTCTTGATAGGAGAAAACCTGGGCAATCAAAATTCGTAAGCCAAAGGAAAGAAAGTGATAAAGTGGAAATTCTTTCAGGTGTTTTTGAAAATAAAACAACTGGCCATCCCATTGCACTAAATATAAAAAATGAAGATCAAAGAAGCAAAGATTATAACGAAATTGCTAATAAATTTAGACCAAGTCATGCAGATATAACATACCACGAAAAATATAAAATTCGTGATTATAGGGGTGGTGGAAGATCCAGTGCAAGAGAAACAGCTGTGAGAGTTGCTGCTGGAGCAATTGCTTTTAAAATACTAGAACAACGTTTTCCAAAACTATTCATTAAAGCTAGTGTAATTCAAATAGGAAAACACAAAATTAACAAAGAAAATTTTTCATGGAATGAAATTGATAATAACCCATTTTTTTGTGCAGATAAAGAGACTGTACCAGTTTGGGAAAAAGATTTGAATTCATTAAGGAAAAGTGGAAATAGTACTGGTGCAATTATAGAAATTGTAGCTGAAAATGTTCCAAAAGGTATAGGAAGTCCAATTTACAAAAAACTTGATTCTCAAATTGCAGAAGGATTAATGTCTATAAATGCTGTAAAAGGTGTAGAAATAGGATCAGGCTTCAAATCAGTATCATCTACTGGAAGTGAAAATAATGACGAAATATTCCCAGATAATGAAAGTGGATATATTTTTAATACAAATAATGCTGGTGGAATTTTAGGAGGAATTTCAACGGGTCAACCAATAGTTGCTAGTTTCGCTGTAAAGCCAACGAGTTCAATATTAATTGAAAAAAATTCTGTTGATGTTGAAAATCAAAAAACAAAAATTATTACTAAAGGTAGACATGATCCTTGTGTTGGAATTAGGGCTGTACCAATAGCTGAAGCTATGATGGCTATTATATTAGTAGATCAAGTCATGATGCATGAAGCACAAATTGGTACTTTAGCCAAATAAATTTTCAAATCACTTTTGGCCATAAATTAAAAATTCTTTATTGCCTTTTGGACCAAGTATAGGACTGTCAATAATATCTTTTATTCTTAAATCAATTTCATTTTCAAAAAAAAGTCTTATATCATCCACAACCATCTGATGGTGTTCAGCATTTTTTACGACGCCTCCTTTTCCTAAAAGGTCTTTCCCAATTTCAAATTGAGGCTTAATTAAACTAATAATCCAGCCATTATTTTTTAAGAATTTAATATTTGGTTTAATTACTTTTTTCAAAGATATAAATGACACATCACAAACAATTGCATCCAATTTATCAATTATCATATCACTACCCAGATACCTGGCATTTGTTTTTTCTAGAACCTTTACACGTAAATTGTTTCTTAAATTCCAATCTAATTGTCCATAACCAACATCCACACTATAAACTTTTTTTGCTCCTTTTTTTATTAACACATCTGTAAAACCTCCCGTACTAGAACCAATATCCATTGCTATAATATCTGTGCAATCAACATCAAATTCATTTACAGCTTTATCTAATTTATAGCCTCCACGTGAAACCCAGATTTTATCTTTTTGTTTTAAATGTAAATTACAATTTTTTTCGACTTTAGTGCCTGGCTTATCAATTCTTTGTGAATCAATAAATACATTACCTGACAAAACTAGTCCGATTGCTTCTTGTCTGCTTTTTACAAGATTTTTATCAAAGAGCAATTTATCAATACGGACTTTAGTTATTTTTCAACCTTTGTTGATCTTTAAATTTAATTTAATTTTTTGAGATTCTATATCTAATTTAATCTTATTGTATATACCATTTATATCTAAGTTAGCTTCAATCAATTGTTCATTTTGAGAGGCATGTTCTTGAAATAAGTCTGGTAAATTTAAAGTTCTGATTATTTTAGAATTTATATTTAACAAATCACTTGAAGTGATAATATTTAAACAATGAGAGGAAAACCCACCTCGAGATCCCTCTTCAATTATAAATAAAATTTTATGATTTTTATAAAGATTTAATAAAAGATCTTCATCAATTGGCTTTGCAAATCTAGCATCTGCTACGGTTACATCATATCCTTCAGATTCAAGCTTTTTTGAGACTTCTAATGCTGTTTCTAATAAAGTTCCAATAGATAAAATAGCTATATCTATTCCTTCTTTTATTATTCTTCCTTTTCCAATTGGAAGCTCTACTAGCTTTTTTGAAATTTCCATTCCTGTAGCTTCACCTCTTGGATATCTGCAAAAAATTGGTCCCAAATTATATAAAGAAGACGTATAAACCATGTCTTTTAATTCGTTTTCATCGCTCGGAGCCATAACAACAACATTTGGTAAACAAAGTAAATAAGCTAGGTCAAAAGCTCCAGCATGAGTAGATCCATCTGCACCAACTAAGCCTGCTCTATCTAACATAAATTTTACAGGTAATTTTTGTATAACTACATCATGAATAACTTGATCATAAGCTCTTTGAAGAAAAGTAGAATATATTGCAACAAAAGGTTGCATGCCTTGAGACGCAAGCCCAGCGGCAAATGTAACAGCATGTTGTTCAGCTATACCAACATCAAAAAATCTATTTTCAAATTTTTCCTTAAATTTGTTAAGACCTGTGCCTGATGGCATGGCAGCTGTAATTGCTGTTATTTTTTCATTGTCTTCTGCAATATTACATAATGTATCTGCAAAAACTTCAGTATAAGTTGGAACATTTGAAGATGATTTAATAGAATTTCCAGTCACAACGTTAAATTTTGAAACAGCATGATATTTTTCATCTGAAACTTTTGAAAACGGATGACCTTTTCCTTTTTCAGTAACAACGTGAAGTAAAATAGGTCCGTGTCTAGACCCATCATTTAAATTTTTTAGAACCTTAACTAAAGTCTCAACATCATGACCATCTATAGGGCCTAAATAAAACAGACCCATTTGGCTAAAGAATGTATTGTCTTGTGTTAAAATATTTCTAGCTATATCCTCAGCTTTTTTTGCTGTTTGACTAATCTGCTGAGGGAAAATTTCAACCATTTTTTTTGCGATTTCTCTTACAGAATTAAAGGGTTCACTAGACACTATTTTAGACAAATAATTGCTTAAAGCACCAACTGCAGGAGCTATTGACATCCTATTGTCATTTAAAATGATAATCATATCGCTATCTAATATACCTGCATTATTCATACCTTCATATGCTAATCCAGCACTCATAGCTCCATCACCAATTACAGCAATAACTTTATTTTTTTCTTTTTTGATGTCTCTAGCTACAGCCATACCTAATCCTGCAGAAATAGATGTTGAGGAGTGCCCAGCGCCAAAATGATCATGTATTGATTCACTTCTTTTCAGAAAACCAGAGATACCATCTTTTTGTCTCAAGGTATGAAGATTTTTTCTTCTACCAGTTAAAATTTTGTGTGGGTAAGCTTGATGTCCTACATCCCAAATCAATTTATCTTTTGGAGAATTAAATACAAAATGAAGCGCTACAGTTAACTCTACCACACCTAAACCAGCTCCTAAATGGCCACCAGTTTTTGATACAATCTCTATTAATTCCTCCCTCAACTCTGTAGATAAAATTTTTAAATCTTCAATATTAAGAGTTTTTAAATCTTCAGGAGAGTTTATTTTTTCTAAAAATAACTTTTTCTTTTTTTTGTCTGACATTATTTTAATGGCTTCTTTTAACTATGTAATCTGCTAGTAATACAAGATTTTTTGCGTGATTACCAAAAATATTTAAAGATTCTATTGATTTTTCTAAACTATCATTCATTTTTTGTATTGATTTTTCTTCACCATAGTAATTTACGAAGTTTGGCGTTTCGTTATATTGGTCTTGATGAACAGGCTTACCAAGCTCCTTTGAATTACTATTTAAATCCAATAAATCATCTTTTATCTGAAAAGCTAATCCCAAGTTTCTAGAAAAATTTTGTAGCTTTCTTATGTGATCATCTTTTGCATTACAGATTATTGAACTAAGGGTCACACAGCATTCTAAAAGAGATCCTGTTTTCTTTTGTTGTATCCAAAGTATATTATCCTCACTTAAATCATTGTGTGTAAAATCTATATCTCCTTGTTGTCCTCCAACCATACCACAAAAACCAATAGCTTTTGATAACTCAAAAACTAATTTTGAAATTTTATCTATATTTTCAAAGTTTCTTGGATTTGAGATTAATTCAAAACCCCAACTTTGGAGTGCATCTCCAGCTAATATTGCAGTAGCCTCATCAAACTTTTTATGTGTTGATATTTTCCCTCGTCTATAATCAGAATTATCCATGGCCGGCAAATCATCATGAATTAATGAATATGTGTGTATGGCTTCTATAGCTGACGCTATAACAATTAATTCATTATTTTTTTTGTTATCAAAAGTTAAATTATTAATTCCTAAAACAACTTTACCAGATTCAATTACAAGAAAACTTCTGATTTTTTTTCCACTTCCTAATATAGAATACTTTATAGCTTGTATAAGATTCTTATTTAAACCTTCATTTCTAGGTAAATTTGTTTTTATAAAAGAATCTACTTCTTCACTATTACTTAACAATGTATTTTGGAAGTTTTTAAATTTTAAATTCACTCATCTAAACTTTGTTTAAGATTTTTATTTTTATTTTCTTTTTCTTCTATCTCTTCAACTTTTAGTTTGGCTTCATTTAATCTTTTTTCACATTGCTCTTTTAAAAGTGACCCTTTCTCATAAGCCTTAATGGCATCATCAAGAGAGATGTCTCCTTTTTCAAGATTAACTACAATTTCTTCTAGCTCTTTTAAAGCTTCTTCAAATGATAATTCTTTTTTCATTTTTTACCTAAAGTTACGATAAATAATTTTATCTAGAGGTGTCAATTACAATATAATTTATACTTTCTTTTATTTGCTTAAACATACAATCCTCAAAACCTGAATGAGCTCCTTCTTCAACAATTTTTAAAATTGATTCTGACCAAATTTTAGAGAGCTTATAAGCACTTATAGGTGGACAAATTATATCATGCCTGCCTTGAATAATATGACATGGTATTTTTTTAACTTTATGAACATTTCTTAAAATGAAACCATCCTTAATAAAACAATTGTTTATAAAATAATGTGCTTCAATTCTAGCAATTGCTAATGATTGTTCTCCTGACATTTTTCTTTCGACATATTTTAATGTTGAACATGAACTCTCATAAGAATTCCAAATTGAAGCTAAGTCATAGACTGTTTTGAAATTAGATATATTTAAATTTTTATAATACCAATTTAAAACATCTTTCTTTTCATTTAGAGGTATTTTTCTAGTAAAATTGTTATATGCTTCTGGAAAAAAACTTTTCATACCGTATAAAAACCAATCTATTTCTTTCTTAGTTGCTAAAAAGATACCTCGTAATATAAAACCTAAACAACGATTAGGATTTGCTATTCCATAAAGTATAGCTAGTGTACTTCCCCAAGACCCTCCAAAAATGAACCATTTGTCAATTTTTAAATACTTTCTTAATTTTTCAATATCTTTGATTAATTCATTAGTATTATTTTCTTTTAATTCAGCTAAAGGTAAACTTTTACCAGATCCTCTTTGATCAAAAAAAATAACTCTATGTTTTTTTGCGTCAAATAATTTTTTATGAAATGACGAAAACCCTGCTCCTGGACCTCCATGTAGGAAAAGAATTGGAATACCATTTCGATTACCAAAATCTTCATAATATATTTTATGAATAGTACTAACTTTTAGATGACCTTTGTTAAAAGTCAAAACAAGACCTTATTTAAATCTAATTAAGCCGCTTCTTCAGCGCTATCATCAATGATTTTTTCTAATTTTGTTGCGGCATCAGACTTATCAACATTTTGAACCGCGGCAAATTCTCCAGCAAGTCTTTCTAATGCAGCTTGATACATCTGCCTTTCAGAGTAGGATTGCTCACCTTGGTCTTCTTTTTTATATAAATCTCTAACAACTTCAGCCAAAGAAACTAAACTTCCAGAATTGATTTTAGTCTCATACTCTTGAGCTCTTCTTGACCACATAAGTTTTTTTACTTTTGCTTTACTTTGAAGAGTCGTAATAGCTTCATCCATTTGTGCTTTACTTGAAAGCGTTCTTAACCCGGAAACTTTTGCTTTGTCTAATGGAACCCTAAGTGTCATTCTATCTTGTTCAAATCTGATAATTAAAAGCTCAAGCTTTGTTTGTTCTATTTCCCTTGTTTCAGTACCAATAATCTTACCAACACCATGGCTTGGATAAACTACAAAATCTCCAGATATAAAATTATTTTCTATAATTTTGGACAATTAAATCACCTATGAAATTAAAATTTGCATCTTTTTTAATTAAAAAATAAGCTTATATCATAAAACGAAAAAGAAGTCTATTCATATTATAAATTATTCTTTGAAAAACTTATTATATTTATCCTCTATATCAACAAAATCATCAGCATCAGATGGGGGATCTTTTTTTTCTGTAATATTTGGCCATTTTTCTGACATGTCTCTATTAAGAACCAACCATTTTTCAGCTCCATCTTCTGTATCAGACTGTATAGCGTCTGCAGGGCACTCAGGTTCACATACACCACAATCAATACATTCATCCGGATGAATTACGAGCATGTTTTCACCCTCGTAAAAACAATCGACAGGGCAAACCTCTACACAATCAGTAAATTTACACTTAATACATTTTTCATTAACTATATAAGTCATGCGATGGTATATATAACACTTTTTTTAAAAGTTTCTACCTATAAATTTTTCTAATTTTCTTCTACTAACTTTAGTTGGTCTTCGTCCAAAACTTATCTTTTTTGTAAATTTATTTTCATTATTATTTCTAATAAAAATCGGCGTTATATCTTTATAATGAATGATAGCTTCTGTGAATGGACCTCTTCGAAGTGGAATTTTTAAAATTTTAATTTGTTTAATTAATTTTTCATTTTTAATGTTAATAACATCCCCAATTTCAATAACTTTATTTTTCTTTTTAATTAAAAAATTATTTACTTTGCATGAACCTTTTTCAATAGCTTTTGTTGCAATTCCTCTAGTTTTAAAAATCCTTAAATAGTATAGTAGTTGATCAAGCCTAATATTTAAATCTGATGGATCTTTAGATGTCATGATTTTAATGATTTTAAAATATAAAAGGGTGAATCTTTATTTAACTCGACTTTATTAACTTTATTTTTTTTTATTTTAGATTTCTTAGTATTTTTGAGCTTATTATTGTTTGTTTTTTTAAAATAATATTCATCATCACTTTCAGAAGCATCATTTTTTAAAAACTGATACTTCAAAGTTTGAGTAATAAAATTTTTTAAATTATCCTTAGTAGAGCCTGCAATAGATAGCATCTCCTCTGTGATTTTGAACTTTGTTTTTTTTGCCTCATTTCTGACCAATGCTGCTAGTCTCTCATAAATATCTATCCTCAAACAAATATCACCACAAGGTATATATCCAATAAAAAAATAAAAGTCTTCTTTAATATCTTTGTTAAACTTACAATTTACACGACCTTCGTCAGGCAAATGATCAATATAAAATTCATTATTATATACTGACCATAAAATTGCCTTTAATTTTATTATTTTTGGTTTTAAAACTATAGGCAAATATATCAGATTCACTCCCAGACGAATTCCTAATTTTGCGATTACCAAGCGATCATTTTCATTAAGTTTTTGAATCTGAAAAGGAATATTTTTGACTAATGTATGTCCTAAACCTTCAAAAACATGGAAGTTAACTGCTTTAACTTTTGAGGATAATTCAACAACTTTATCATCTTGGGCATTATCAATTTTATTTAGGTTTTTTAACTTTAGACAATTAGCTAAAGTGTTATTTATTATTTCTGAAATGGATTCTTCACATTTTTTTTGAATTCTAGTTTTTTGATCTAAGGAAAGCATATCAAAATTTTTTAAAATTACTTTAGGAGTGTAAATATTATCTCCTTTAGCCAATTTTCCAATTGGACTTTCCATCCAAACAATATTACCATAGTCATCTAATTTGAGAGCTTCTTCAGAAGAGTTTATCAATTCATTCACTCTTTTATCTAACTCTTTTGGCAAAGCTTTTCTTGCAGCTGTTAAAATCCTAGAAGAATGTTCATCATTTGAAATTTCAGGAATAAAAGCAAAATTTCTTAGATAACCAACTTCTTGTCCTTCAACTAACACTTTTCCGTCAAATTTTATGACGGCTTCTAAATCTATTTTCTCATTCATTTTCTTTGATAATATAGCTATTTTTTTATCTACAAACCTCTTTGTCAATCTTTCATGCAATTCATCTGAAAGTTTATTTTCAATTTTTTTTGTTTCATGCTGCCATAAATTGGCATCTTTTATCCAGTTTGTCTTATTTGTTATATATGTCCAAGTTCTGATATTTGAAATTCGATTTATCAGTGTATCTATTTCACCATCTAATCTTGAAAGAGACGATATTTGAGAATTTAGCCAGTCATCTTCAATTTTTCCATCTTTTAATATAGTATAAAGTTGTTCTAATAATTTAATGTGTCTATCTGAAAAAATATTTCCAAAATCAGGAATTTGACAAATATCCCATAATAATTCATTCAAAAATTTATTATTTTTATTTTTATTTACATACTCTAATCTAGACAATTCTCCCAAACACAAAAAATCAAGTGCATTTCCTTTTTTTCTTAAAATATTATTACTTGGTTGTTCTTCAAGCGAGATAAACAAATTTTTAATTGAAGAAAAATCAAGATTAGAATTTCTCCACCAGATATGTGATAAAGAGTTGAACTCATGATTTTCAACCATTTGCACTACATCTTTATCAAATTTTAGTTCACCGTTAATAACGCCAAATGTACCATTTTTTGTTGATCTTCCTGCTCTCCCTGCTATTTGTGAAATTTCTGTTGCAAAGAGTTTTCTAGAACTATTTCCATCAAATTTCATATCTGATGCAAATGCAACATGATCAATATCTAAATTTAATCCCATACCAATGGCATCAGTGGCAACTAAATAATTAACTTCACCACTTTGATACATTTCAACTTGATGATTTCTTGTCCTAGGTGATAATGCCCCCATAACAACTGCTGAGCCACCTTTTTGAGTTCTTACCAATTCAGCAATCCTATAAATTTCTGGTATCGAAAAAGTTACAATTGCCGACCTTTCTTTTAATCTAGTGATTTTTTTTACGCCTGCGTAACTAAGTGTTGAAAGTCTTGGCCTAGTTTCAATTTTACAATCTGGTAACAATTTTTGGATTATTATTTTAATGATTTCTGAGCCTAGAAATAGTGTTTCTTCTTCACCCCTTGCATTTAATAATCTATCCGTGAATACGTATCCTCTTTCTAAATCTGAAGCAAGTTGAATTTCATCAACACATAAAAAAGCAACTTTTTTTTCAACCGGCATCGCTTCAACTGTACAACAAAAATACTTTGCATTTTTTGGGATAATTTTTTCTTCACCGGTAATAAGAGCCACCTTATTTAATCCAGTAGCATCTACTGCCTTATCATAATTTTCTCGAGCTAAAAGTCTGAGTGGAAATCCTATCATTCCTGATTCATGTGATAGCATTCGTTCCATGGCATAAAATGTTTTACCCGTGTTTGTAGGGCCAAGAATAGCCTTTAAATTATTGTCTTTAAAATCAGGGTTGTTCATCAAATTAATTTTATGTTTTGTTGTGTTAATTTATATTTATAATAAAGTTAGAATATTATCAAATTAATGAAACAATAATATGAAAAATAGAAAAATAGTCATTACCGGAGCTAGTAAAGGTATTGGAAAAGCTATAGCAAAAAAATTTGCACTTGATGACTGTGAGATATACTTAATTTCTTCTAATGAAAAATCGCTTAAAAATGCATCTAAAGAAATTAACGAAGGTAACAATTCTAAAATACATTGTTTTACTGCTAACCTTAAAACTGAGCAAGGATGTAACGATGTAATTGCAGACATACAAAAAAACCTCAAAGATTTAGATACTATTATTTTTTCAGCAGGTGATACAAAGAGTGGTGATTTCCTATCACAACCTATTGATGATTTTTTTGATGGATTTGATTTAAAGTTTTATAGTGTTGTTAGATTGCTAAAAGGTTTATGGACAAATTTAAAACAAAAAAAAGGATGGGTTGTTGCAATAAACGGTCAAATGGCTAACACACCAAATCCTAATTTCACAGTTGGTGGAGCTGTTAATTCAGCCCTAGAAAATTTATGTAAGGCTCTTTCTAAAAGAGGGATTCAAGATAATGTCAACATAAATGTTATACATCCTGGAATGACTTCAACAGAAAGATTGATTTCGATTATTCAAGCTAATGCAAATCGAGAAAATATATCATTCGATCAAGCTAAAGAAAATGCTTTAAAAGCTTCTGGACTTGATAGGTTTTCTACGCCGGAAGAAGTAGCAGAATTGACCTATTTTTTATGTAAAGAGAATGTCAGACATATTAATGGAACATCTATAACATTAGATGGTGGAATTAAACCTACAATTTGAAAATATAGGAAAAAAATGCCAAAAGTATCTTCAGTATTTATTGAAACTCTAAAAAACCATAAAGTTGATAGATTTTTTTGCGTGCCAGGAGAATCTTATTTACCTGTCATGAATGAATTAGTTTCTAATCCAATTATTGATGTTGTCACCTGTAGACATGAAGGTGGTGCTGGATTTATGGCAGTTGCAGACGCAAAGTGTACTGGAGAACCAGGTATAGCCTATGTTAGCAGAGGCCCAGGGGCGACAAACATTTCAATTGCCGTTCACTCAGCACACCAGGGCGGTATTCCAATGATAGTATTTGTAGGTCAAGTAAGTAGAAAAAATTTAGGAAAAATGCATCTACAAGAAATGGATTTTACTAAAACATTTGCTGATATGACAAAATTTGTTGAAGAAGTTAAAGATCCTGAAGATTTGCCAAAAATAGTCTCTAACGCATTTAAAGTTGCTAAAGAGGGAATTCCTGGACCTGTTGTTATATCAATTCCAACAGATGTACTTGAGGCAGAAATTTCAAACAAACCAGGACATCCAATAAATTTGATTTATCCTGAACCTAATAATCAAGAAATTGAAGAAACACTTGATCATATAAAAAAGGCTCAAAAACCAATATTAGTTGTTGGAGGTGAATTGCAATTCTCAAAGAAATCCAAGATTCTAATAAAAGAAATAGCCAAAAAATTTTCGTTGCCTGTTTTATGTACTTATGAACATCAGGATTTAATTGATAATGATAATATTTACTATGCTGGAGAATTAGGATTAAGACCTCCTGAGCCTATTAAACAAAATGCTCTTCAAGCCGATTTAGTTATTTGTATTGGCCACCAAATGAATGGTGTTCCAAATATGGGTTACACATTTCCAAGTGATGTACAAAAATTTATTCATGTATTACCTGAAGAGAAATTTTTTAATGAATTATTTAGAACTGATGTTTCTATAATATCCAAAGGAGAAAACTTTTTAAATAAACTAAACAGCACTGATTATATATCTAATAAAAACACGGATTGGGTTAATGAATGTCACAATAGATATCTGAATAATAAAGCAACCTTAGACATTCGAAAAGCAGAAGATGGTTTAGATTTTGGAGCTTTAATTGATGAATTAGGGAAACAAGTTCCTGAAGATAGCATAATTACAAATGATGCGGGAAACTTTACGAGCTGGATGCATCATAGATTTCCATTTAAATCTAAAATGAAATTAATAGGATCTGAAATTGGTGCAATGGGAATGGGTATACCTGCTGGAATTGCAGCATCATTAAGAAACCATGACAAAAAAGTCTTTGTGATTGTTGGAGATGGAGGTGCTTTAATGACAGGATCAGAATTAGCTACAGCATCACTAAAAAAGGCAAAAATCATTGTAATTGTTGCTAATAATAATCATTATGGAACCATAAGATATCACCAAGAGGTACATTACCCCAAAAGAGAACATTATGCTACGACACTCTTAAATCCAAATTTTGAAGAATATGCAAAAAGTTTTGGACTTAAAGGTTTCACAATTAATTCCATTGATCAGATTCAACCTACTTTAAAAAAAGCGATTGATCTAAATGAATCGGTTTTGATTGAGTATAATATGAGTTTAGAAATTAATACTAGTACTACAACCATAGAAGAACTTCAAAATTAGAAACTAATTCTTTAAGACTTTGAAAACTTCAGTATGATCAGAGTTTTTTCCAACTATTTTATAAGACTTTTCTAAATATTCTAGCACTTGTTTTGATAATGGATTGTCAGAACTCATCTTTTTAATTAATTGATCAGCAATCGAAACATCCTTAATCATCAAATCTAGTGCGAAACCAGAATTATATTTTTCAGATACTACAAATTTTTCTAACTTAACTTCTGTTGTATTATTTTTTCCAGTTGCACCATTAATTATTGCAATAAAGTCCTTTGATTCAATGCCATATTTTTTAGCAGTATTTAGAGCTTCAAAACTAGCAATCAATCCCGCTGCAGAAACGTAATTATTTAATGATTTCATAGCATGACCAGAACCTAGAGGTCCGGCCCTTTTTACACTACCCATTATATTTAATATTTTATCCACTTTATTTATAGTAACTTCATTACCACCAACCATTATAATTAATTCCCCAGTTATTGCTCTTGCAACTCCTCCAGAAACAGGTGCATCAATAAACTCAATATTTTTTTTACTTAATTCATTTCCTAAATTTAGAGTATCGTCAGGGTCACTTGATGACATGTCTATCATAATTGATTTAGTTCCAAAATTTATAAGTTCTTGAGCTACTTTATTTACAATTTTACCATCAGGTAACATAAAGATTATCACTTCTTTATCTGAAAGCTCTTTTATAGATGTAACAATATTAATTTCAGTATTATCCTTAGGTTTTTTTATGTCATATCCATAAACATTTAAATCTGCTTTAGATAGTAAAGGAGCCATTGCTGATCCCATCGCACCCAAACCTACAAAACCTATCTCTTTCATCTATTAATCTCCATTATTATTCAAAAAAAATAATTTTTTCTTTTCTCAAATTTTCAATTTCATTTTTATCATATCCCAAATCAATCAATATTTCTTTTGTCTTATTACCAAGATTTGGCGCTTCAAATTTACTTTCATTATCCCTTTCATTATTAAAATACACTGGTAGCCGAGGATACATCAAATAACCCTCAGTTGAATGCTTATAGGTTTTAAAAAAATTTGTCTTTTTAAGATGTTCATCAATAAATAGATCTTTAGGTTTATTTACTTTCATAGAAGGGATATCGATTTCTCTAAGTTTTTTAATCCAGAAATTTGTTTTTTCTTTTTTAAGTTCTTTTACAAGCAAAGAATAAAGCTCATCAACATTCTTATTTCTATTTTCTAAAGTTGAAAATTTTTTTGTTTTAATTAGATGTTCTTTTTTAATAAATTTTAAAAACCTTAACCATTGTTCGTCATTATAAGGCAATACCGCAATAAATCCGTCTTTAGTTTTGTAAGGTTTTCTATTTGGAGAGGATTGTCGTGGATAAACTGGTTCATCTTTTGGAGGCAAAAAATTATAGCCATATAAATGTTCTACTAAGGTAAAATCTACCATTGTCTCAAACATAGGTACCTCTACCTCTAAATCTTTGTTATCTTTATTTCTTTTAAATAAACTTGAAACTACACTTAACGCTAACATGAGACCTGTTGCTTTATCTGCAGTAGCTCCTGATGTATAAGATGGTTGATCAGAATAAGCTTCTTGATAACTAGCCATGCCACTTGCAGCTTGTATTATATCATCATACGCAGGCAAGTCTCTATAAGGTCCATCACTAGAAAAGCCAACAGCAAAGGCAGTAATAATTTTATCGTTATATTTTACAAATGCTTTATGATCAAAACCAAGTCTTGAAAGAGCAGACTTCCTAATATTAGAAATAAAAACATCAGATTTTTTTATAAGTTTAAATATAATTTCCTTTCCTTTTCGAGTTTTAAGATCAACTGATACACTTTTCTTATTTCTATTTAAATTTAAAAAAACAGCCCCCATAGATTTATTTTCATATGGACCAATATATCTTGTATTATCACCTACAAGAGATTCAATCTTGATAACGTCAGCCCCTAAATCAGCTAGTATCCTAGTACAATAAGGAACCATGAGGATTGAAGATAAATCTAAAATCGTTATACCTTCTAATGGTCTTATCATTGTGTATCAATCATCAATTAAAAATGGACAGATAAAGTGTCTTTAGGTGTCATTTTTGGAGGTGAAAATTTTGTGAGATTTATTCCCTCAACTGCAGTAGTGTATTCCTCAAGTGATGGTGTTCTTCCAAGTATAGCAGACAAAACTACTACTGGTGTTGAAGCGAGCAATGATTCACCTTTCTTTTCACTTGAGTCTTCAACAACTCTACCTTTAAAAAGCCTAGTTGAAGTTGCTAGAACTGTATCTCCTTTAGATGCTTTTTCTTGATTGCCCATACAAAGATTACATCCAGGTCTCTCAAGATATAAAGTGTTATCATATTCTTGACGTGCATTTTCTTTTGGTTTTTCGTCATTAAACTCAAAACCTGAATATTTTTGAAGAATGTTCCAGTCACCCTCTTCTTTTAGCTCATCCACAATATTATAGGTTGGTGCTGCTACAACTAGTGGTGCATTAAATTCAACATTACCCTTATCTTTTTCGAGATTTTTTAACATTTGAGCAACAATCTTGATGTCTCCTTTATGAACCATACAAGAGCCTACAAAACCTAAATCAACCTTTTTTTCAGCCTTGTAATAAGAAATTGGCCTTATTGTATCATGAGTGTACCGTTTTGAAACATCAATATTATTAACATCTGGATCCGCTATCATTGGTTCGTTAATTTCATCTAGATTAATAATTACTTCATTAGAATATTTTGCATTATCATCAGGAGATAATGCTGGCTTAGTACCATTTTGAATTTCATTAATCCTTTTATTAGCGATTTTAATAAGGTTTTCTAACATTTTGTTATCATTATCCATCCCTTTATCAATCATCACTTTAATTCTATTCTTTGCAATTTTTAATGATTCTATTAATGTATCGTCATTGGAAATACAGATTGAAGCTTTTGCTTTCATTTCAGCAGTCCAATCAGTAAAAGTAAAAGCTTGATCTGCCAATAAAGTACCAAGATGCACTTCAATTATTTTTCCTTGAAAAATATTATCTCCAAACTGTTGAAGCATTTGAGATTGTGTTGCGTGCACAATATCACGAAAATCCATGTGATCAGCCATTTTTCCAACAAAGGTAACTTTTACACTTTCAGGTATTGGCATTGACGCTTCGCCAGTTGCCAAAGCTAGAGCAACTGTTCCAGAATCTGCTCCAAAAGCAACACCTTTAGACATTCTGGTATGAGAATCTCCTCCAATGATTATTGACCAATCATCAACAGTTATATCATTTAAAACTTTATGTATTACGTCAGTCATAGAATGATAAACTCCTCTTGGATCTCTTCCTGTAATAAGTCCAAAATCATTCATAAATTTCATAAGCTTAGGGGTGTTTTCTTGTGCTTTAAAATCCCAAACTGAAGCAGTATGACACCCTGACTGATAGGCACCATCAACTGAAGGTGAAATTATAGTTGCAGCCATAGCTTCCAATTCTTGTGATGTCATTAATCCTGTTGTATCTTGAGACCCAACAATATTAACTTTTACTCTTACATCAGATCCAGCATGTAAAATTGAACCTTCTTTAACACCTAACGCATTAGCGTTAAATATTTTTTCTACAGCAGTAAGACCTTGATCTTTATAAAAAATTTCTTTCGAAGGCGCGAAAGCAGAATTAAGTTCTATATCCAACACCTTACAAGCAAAATTTTGAAGCTTTTTTCCAAACACTATTGCGTATGAACCACCAGCTTTCATAAATTCTAATTTTTGTGGAGTAAAAGAAGAAGTTAAATCAGCAAGCTCTTCATCTCCATTTTCATTAAATAGCTTTTTTTGTTTAGAATTAATTTTTAAAATTGTTCCTGTTTCTACTGAGTACTTTTCTTCTAAAACAGGACTATTATCATTATTAAGTATAGGTTTCCCATCTGAACCAATTTTCTTAACCCAATTTTTAAGGTCAACTCCAATTCCACCTGTTACCCCAACTGTTGTAAGAAATATAGGTGAAATTCCATTAGTGCCTGCTACAATTGGTGCAATATTAACAAATGGAATATACGGGCTTGCTTGAATGCCAGTCCATAATGCAACATTATTAACTCCAGACATTCTAGATGATCCAACTCCCATTGTTCCTTTTTCTGCAACAAGCATTACTCTTTTATTTGGATGCTTTTCTTGTAATTTTTTAATTTCAACTTGAGCTTCTTCAGAAATCATACATTTACCGTGTAATTCTCTATCAGATCTGGAATGGGCTTGGTTTCCAGGAGAAAGCAAATCAGTTGAAATATCACCTTCAGCAGCAACATAGGTAACAACTTCAATTTCTTCTTCTATTTCAGGTAAATTTGTAAAAAATTCTGCTTTAGCATAACTTTCTAAAAGTTGCTTTGCTATATTATTCCCTTTTTTAAAATCCTTTTCTATTCTTGAGGTATCCGCATCATATAAAAAAACTTGTGTTTTGAGAATATCTAGAGCTTTTGTAGCTAAAACAATATCTTCACCTAATGCAAAATCTAGTAAAACTTTTACAGAAGGTCCACCTTTCATATGTGATAATAGCTCAAATCCAAAATCAATTGATATTTCATCTACAGATATTTTATTACTGATAATTTCTTTTAAAAATATAGCCTTTTCTTTTGCCGCACTAGTTGTGCCTGGTAAGGTGTTGTATATAAAATAATTAAGACAATCTTTTCTATATTCACTCTTATTATCTTTTATGTGAAAAATAATTTCTTTTAGTAATAATCCATCATCAATTGGCTTTGGTTTTAAAGATTGATTTTTTCTACTCTCAATTTCATCAAGATAATTTTTGTATAATTCCATTACAATTCCGTATTTTAATTTTTTTGGTTATGAAAATATTATCAAAAAATGTTTATATCAATATAACTTTTTACTAACAGTAACGTCAAGTTTACTGAACTTTAAAAAGTAACTTAATCATGTATCTAAAAAAGAGTTCTTAGTAGATTGAAAGATGATTATATTTTAAATTAAAAAAATTAGTTAAAATAGTATTAAATAATTATATATGCTTTAAAAATAATTTAACTATTACATGGCAAGTAGATTGAAAGACAATATGATTCTAAAAAATATTTCTTTGACTAGAGGATTAAAAACTATTTTTTCTAGTCTTAATATAGAGTTTTTATGTCCAGGATTAAACATTATAAAAGGTGAAAACGGATCAGGGAAAACAAGTCTCTTAATGATGATCTCCACTCTGTTGCAAGAAGATAGAGGAACAATTATTAGATTTGGGAAATTAAAAAAAAATGATTGGCTGAATGAACATGTCTTAATAAAGCAAAATAGTTCTTTGAGTGATGATCTTACCATTGAAGAAAATCTAAAAATTTGGTGCGGCCTCAAAGGTTGGGATTTTAACACTGATAAAATTGAAAAAAGTTTGAAAAATTTTGGTATACTTAAATATAAAAACTTTCTTGTCTCCGAATGTTCTTCAGGAATTAAAAAAAAAGCTGAATTATCTAAATTAAGTTTTGACGAAAGTTTTAAATTGAAGTGTTGGTTACTTGACGAACCTTTAAATCATTTAGATGAGAATGGTAAGCTTTTTTTAAAAAAAATTATGGACAAGTTCATAAACATGAATGGAACAATTTTACAAACATCTCATGAAAAGAAATTTAATCATAAAAATTTTAAATTAATCAAACTATAATGATTTATGAAAATTAATTTTAAAAATATTTTAATAGCATTGATCGAAAAAGAATTTAAATCTTATTTACGATCAATAAATAATTTTATGAACATGATCGTTTTTATGATAGCAATCATAATTTTATTTCCATTAACAGTGGGGCCATCAGAAGAAAAACTTACTCTTGTTTCTAATGCAATTGTTTGGATAGCGTTAATAGTATCAATTATTCCAACATTAGATAAAATTTACATTAGTGATTTTAAAAACGGTTGGTTAGAACAATATTATTACTCTCCATTACTATTAGAAATTATAATCTTAATAAAATGTTTTGTATTTTGGTTTTTTTTAATAATTCCTTTAACAATTTTTATTCCAATCTTTTCTATTCTTTTAAATATCTCCTTTCTAATAATTTTTTGGAACATTATTATATTTGCAATTGGCAGTTTAGGATTTTGTTTAATTGGTTCAATATGTTCTTCTTTAACACTTGGTACTAAATCAAATAATCTAATATCCCCTTTGTTGATATTACCTCTTGCAATTCCTATATTTATATTTGGAAATGGAGTTGTTGAAGCAGTGAAGTCTAATTATGACCCGTTACCAAACTTGTATTTATTAATTACAGTTTGTTTAATTTTGCTAATTATTTCACCTTTAATTTCAGCTTATTCAATAAAAATAGCACTAACAAAGTAAAGATAAATGATTAACTATTTAGCCAATCCAAATCGATTTTTAAATTTTATAAAACCTATAGAATTTAGTATAGGAGTTTTTAGTTTTTTCTTTATTTTTATTGGTTTATATCTTTCATTGTTTAATAGCCCAGAAGATTATCAACAAGGGGATACTGTCAGGATAATGTATATTCACGTTCCCTTTGCATGGTTTGCATCTTTTCTTTATTTAAGCATAAGTATTGCAAGTATTTTTTTTCTAATATGGAGGCATCCTTTTGCTGATATTATAGCTAGGTCCGTCGCACCTTTGGGCCTTATTTTTTCAATTTTAACAATCTTAACTGGTTCACTTTGGGGCAAACCAATGTGGGGCACATGGTGGGTTTGGGATGCCAGATTAACATCTATGTTAATTTTATGTATATTCTATTTTGCTTACATTGGCATTTCAAATGCATTTCCGAGACAAATTGATGGCTCAAAACCTGCAGCAATCCTTGCAATAGTAGGAATGGTTAATCTTCCAATTATTAAATTTTCAGTTGATTGGTGGAATACATTACATCAACCAGCAAGTATTATTAGATTTGATGGTCCTTCAATTAATCAAGAGATGTTGCTTCCACTAGTTATTATGTTGTTAGGATTTTTATTTATGTCAATTTTTATAATTTTAATAAATATTAAAACAAACTTGATATACAAAAAATATCAATCTGAAATAATTAAATTAGGATAATTCGATGTTTGATGTCTTAGATTTTGGAAAATATAATTTATATATTTGGTTGAGTTATTCTATAAGTTTCACGTCAATATTAATTTATTTTATAATTATTAATGCAAGATACAAAAAAGCTTCAAACTTGTTAAAAAGTTTAAAAAACAAAAATTCTAAGTAAAATGAAACCAAAATCTCAAAGATTAATTATTTTATTTTTTTTCTTAACTCTTCTGGGTTTATCAACATTTTTAGTTTTAAAATCTTTAGAAGATAATATTGTCTATTTTTATTCTCCAACTGACATAAATAAAAAAATTTTATCTAATGAAATTGATTTATCAAAAAGAATTAGAATTGGTGGCTTAGTAAAAGAAAATAGTATTTTAAAAGAAGGTAAAAAAATATCTTTTAAAATACATGATGGAATAGATGAAATTTTAGTGATCTACAATGGAATATTGCCTGATTTATTTCGTGAAGAACAAGGTATTGTTGCATTAGGTAAAATAGAAAACAAGAACTTTAGTGCGATTGAAATTTTAGCTAAACATGATGAAAATTATATGCCAAAAGAAGTTTCAGATATGCTGAAGAAAAATGGAAAGTGGAAGGGGAAATTGAATTGATTTATGAAATTGGTCATATCAGCATCATAATAGCTAGTTTTTTATCTTTATTATCAACTGGAGTATTTGCTTTTCATTTTTTTAGAGAATATTATTTTTTTTCTACATTAATTAAAAACTTTTCTAAAATTGGTTTTTTCTTTGTTTTGATTTCATTTTTAATTCTTGAATATGCTTTTATTAATTCTGAGTTTTCATTAGATCTGGTTGTCAATAATTCACATACTACAAAACCTTTAATTTATAAGATTTCAGGATTATGGGGTAATCACGAAGGTTCAATTTTGTTATGGATATTAATTTTATCTTTCTTCACATATTTAATTGCAAAAAGTAAATCTATAAAATCTTCTCAATTTCATATAACTGTATTAGGTATTCAAAATATTATTCTTTTTTTATTCTGTATTTTTTTATTATTCACTTCAAATCCTTTTTCAAGGAATATAGACCCACCATTAGAAGGATTTGGCTTAAACCCTTTATTGCAAGATCCTGGATTAGCCTTTCACCCGCCTATGCTATATATTGGATATGTAGGTTTGTCCGTATCATTTTCATTCGCTATTGCAATTCTTTTAAACAAAAAAGTTGAATTTGATTGGTTTAATTATCTTAAACCTTGGACACTTCTAACATGGGCTTTTTTGACTAGTGGCATTGCTTTAGGCAGTTGGTGGGCTTACTATGAATTAGGATGGGGAGGATGGTGGTTTTGGGATCCAGTTGAAAACGCTTCCCTAATGCCGTGGTTGATATCTACTGCATTGATTCATTCAATTACTGTAACACAAAAAAATAACCAATTTTATAATTGGACAATTTTGTTGGCAATTTTTGGCTTTTCTTTCTCTTTGTTAGGAACGTTTATTGTAAGGTCAGGACTATTAACTTCTGTTCATGCTTTTGCTTCAGATCCAACAAGAGGAGTATTTATTCTGATTATATTAGCTTTATCTACTCTAATACCATTACTAATATATGGATTTAAGAATACTCATCGAATTGATACAAAGTATTTTATCTTTTCTAAAGAAACAGGACTTCTTTTAAATAATATATTTTTAATAACTTCAACAATAACAATTTTAATTGGAACATTATACCCTCTCATTTTAGAAACAATTACAGGTTCAAAAATCTCTGTAGGAGCAGCCTATTATAATGCAACATTCTCTCCAATAATGATCCCCTTTATAATTATCATGGCTTTCGCTCCATTTCTTGGATGGACAAAGACTCCAAAAAAATCTTTGTTAAGAAATATGTTAATAATTTTTACTTTAGCTTTTGTTTTTAGCTTCATCATTTTTAAATTTAACACTACCTCTGTTTTTGGAATAATATGTGGTTATTTATCAATTCTTTTATTTTTTTCAGTTGGATTTACATTTTTTAAAAAATTACAAAATCTTAAAACATTACCTTTAAATTATTATGGTATGTTAGTTGCTCATTTAGGCTTAGCAATTTTTCTATTTGGAGTAACAGGAGAACAATTCTTCAAAAAAGAAAGTTCAAGCCAAATTAAAATAAATGAAGTTATTGCTATTGGAGATTATAGCGTCAAACTTGAAAATGTTAAAAATTTAAAAATAGATAATTACTTATCTGAAACTGGTTTATTTAAAATCACAAAGGCTGAAAATTTTGTTGGAAAGATAAAATCAGAACAAAGATTTTATCCTGTAGAAAAAACTAAAACAACTGAAGCAGGCATTTTTAATTTTATATTGAGTGATATTTATATAACTATGGGGGAAGGTAATTTAAAAGAGGGATGGGTGGTAAAAGCCTACTTTAACCCTCTTGTAAAATGTCTTTGGTTTGGAGCATTTATAATGGCTATAGGCGGCATTTTATCTTTACTCTCTAAAGCTAATAGAAGGTATATATAAGTTGAAAATTAAATTTTCTAATTTTTTACCTTTGTTAATAGTAACTTTTTTCATGATAATTTTTGCAATTAACCTAGATGTAAAAAAAGAAGATAAAAAAATAGATCAACTCAAATCACCATTAATAAATAAAAATATTCCAAAAAATCCTATTAGGCTTTTTCAAAAAAATGAAATTGTTGAACTTAAGAATGTTTACAATGAACTTTATGCTATAAATTTTTTTGCTTCATGGTGTCTGCCATGTAAAATAGAAGCTCCAGCTATAAAATTGTTATCAGAAAAAATACCTGTTTTTGGAGTTGCATTTAAAGATGAAGAAAAAAATATTTTAGATTTCTTAAAAACTTTTGGCAATCCATATGATAAAATTGGTATTGATAGAAATGGACTATTAGGAATTGAATGGGGTGTTTACGGAATTCCAGAAACTTTTATAATTAATAAAAAAGGACAAATAATTTATAAATATACTGGGCCCTTAGAAATTGATGAATTAGAAAAAAATATCTACGATTTGATAAAAAATGAAAGATAAAAAAATTTTTAAATTATTGATTTTATTTTGTTTAATTTTTTCTACTAGTTTAACTTATCCCAAAATTTCTAAAGGCAATGAACAAACTATAGAAAAAAGATTAAATGAAATTTCAAATAATGTAAGGTGTTTGGTTTGTAGAAATCAAAGTATTTATGATTCAAATTCTGATTTTGCAAATGACATAAAAAAAATAATCATGATACACCTCAACGATAATAAATCTGATGAATTTATTTATAAATTTTTAAAATCAAAATATGGTGAATATATACTCTTCAAGCCACCCTTTCAGATAAATACCTTAATATTATGGATCCTTCCTTTTATTTTAATTATTTGTGGGCTAATATTTTTTACTTTTAAATTTTTAAAATTTAAAAAAAATGATTAATTATCTTCTCATTTTAATTTTTTTAGGATTAATTTTTTTCATTATTTTACCAAAATTAATAAAAGAAAATGAAATTAAAAAATTTAAAAAAATAAATTTTCTTTCAATTTATTTATCCTTATTTGTATTTTCATATATTTCAGTTTCTATAACTTACTATTTTTTAGGTACTCCAAATATTTCAAACTCTATGCTCTTAGAAATTAAAGAAAAAAAACAACTTGTTAAACAAGAACAATTGAAAAAGATTAAAAAAACTAAAAATGACTTAAAGATAATAAATAAAATGTTACAAACTGATCCACAAAATTTAAATTTGTTATTAGCAAAAGCATCAATGGCAGCGATTATTCAAGACATTGAAACAGAAATAGAAACTTTAAAAAAAATTATTAAAATTAATCCTATAACAAACGTTAAATCTCTGTTAGCGCAAGCATATTTAAGAAAAAATGATGGAATTGTTAATGAATTTATAAAAAAATTAATTGATGAAGTTTTATTCGAAAAACCTAAAGATCCAGGAGCAAATTTTATTTTAGCTAAATATTTAAATCAAAATGGAAACAAAATTAAATCTAGAAATTTACTTTTAAAAATACTTAAAAATCTTGATGATAAAGGCCCATGGCATCAAATCTATAAGGATGAATTAAATATCAAATAACTTATTCTTGTTGATATTTTTTTATTATTGGAATTGAAAATAATCCGAAAACTACTGATAAAACAGGTATACCAAAAGCTTTAAAAGATACCCAATCATCTGTACTTAAATTTCTCCATGCAATCTCATTTGCTATTGCCATTACAATAAACATTGCGATCCATAACCAAGTCAGTTTATTCCAACCTATCGTATCGAGTTTAATCGAAGACCTCATTACAACAGATAAAAAGTTTTTTCCTAAAAATTGCCCAAATAATAATATTAAAGCAATAATTAAAGAAACTACGGTTGGTTTAATTTTGATAAAAAAATCATTATCAAAAAATAATGTAAGACCACCAAACAAAACAACTGCTAAACAACCAAATGCTGCTAACATTGGAATATTTTTGAAAAAATACCAAGATATAATTAATGCTATTATAGTGCTTATAACAAGAACAGCTGTTCCAGCGAAAATACCATAAAAATAGTTAACGCCAAAAAATAAAATCAGTGGCCCCATTTCTAATAAGGATCTATATGACTCTTTTTTTTCCATTCATTTCTCCATTAATTTTATTATGCAGCTTGTCTAAGAGAGATCATTTTTTCTATCTTATCCGTAGCAAACCTTAATTTGTCACCTTTTAATTTAAAAAAACTTTTATCTAAAATATTGTTTCTCCATTCACGAGAACAGTACATACTATTATATAGACCCAAAATGTGTCTTGTTATTAAATGATCATTATTATCAAACAAAAATTGATCTATATAATCAGCAACTTTAAATGCAACCGTTCGCCTAGATATATTTTCTCCATTCGAATCTCCATATATTAATTTATCAGCAAAACTTAAAATATAAGGATTTTTGTAAGCTTCTCTTCCCATCATAAAGCCATCTAAATTTAAATCACGAGTATGTTTAATTCCAGCCTCTAAAGAAACAATTCCACCATTCAAGATAATAATTAAATCATTATTTTCTTTTTTTAATTTTTCAACTCTTTGATAATCTAAAGGTGGTATTTCTCTATTTTGTTTTGGACTTAAGCCTCCTAATATAGCTTTTCTAGCATGTATTATAAATTTTTTTACCCCCGCGATAGAAGTGATTGATACAAACCTATCAAGATCCAGAGATGACATGTCATCAATTCCAATTCTACACTTAATTGATACCTTTAGGTTTGAATTATTTTTTATTGATTTCACACAATCTGATACTATTTGTGGACTTGCCATCAAACAGGCTCCAAAATTACCCGACTTCACTCTGTTTGAAGGACAACCAATATTTAAATTGATCTCAGTATATCCATATTTTTCTATAATATTAGCAACTTTACCTAATTTTTTAGGATCATTACCCCCAACTTGAATTACAGTTGAGTTATCAAAGTAGTTTGAAGACAATAGTTTGTGTTGAGGTCCATATAATATTGCATCAACAGAAATCATTTCAGTGAATAGAATTGCTTTTTTAGTTAAAATTCTATGGAAATATCTACAATGTTGATCAGTCCATTTCATCATTGGGGCAATAGAGAATGTCATTTTATTAAATAACCTAATTTATTTTTTTACCAAATTTATTAACAGCATCTGAAGATAACTTTAATCCCAGACCTGGTTCTTTATTCATATATAAAGTACCATTTTCAATTTTTGGAGGATTTTCAAAAAGTTCAGCTTGAAGAGGATCTCTTTCTGGATCTGTAAAAGATTCAACGATCAAACCAGATGGACTAGCCGCCACAATATGAGCATGAATAAAACAATCATGGTGTGGTGCTATATCTACGTGATTTAATTCACATAGGGCCGACAATTTTTTACCTCCACTAAAGCCACCAAACATAGTACAGTCAAATTGTAAAATCTGAATTGCTTGTTCTTCCAAAATTGATCTACATCCATAAATTGTTATTTCACTCTCACCACCGGATAGTGGGATATCTGTTTGTTGAGATAATAGTTTTAATTCACGTCTATCATCTGACCATCTGACAGGTTCTTCGAGCCATCTCGGATTTAATGATTTTAATTCCTTTGCACCTTGGATTGCTGTTTTTAGATCCCAAGCTCTATTGACATCAACCATCAGATCATTATCTTTTCCAATGATTTCCCTAACAATCGCCATTCTTTCCATATCTTCTTTTAAAGATAATCCTCCTATTTTACCTTTAAAACCTTTATGCCCTTGTTCAACTAGCATCTTTATTTCATCTCTTAACTCTATATTATCTTTTCCATCTCTATAATAGGCACAGGTTACGTAGCAAGGTACTTGATCTTTATATCCACCAAACAATTTATAAAGAGGAAGATTTGAAAATTTTCCTATTATGTCCCAACATGCAATATCTATAGCAGCAGATATTCTTATTAAAGTCTCTTTACTCCATTTTTTTTCAAAAGATAATTTTCTTGCTGTCATACCAAAAATTTTATCGTAAATTTTCTCTGGTGAAGTTGCATCCATTCCAATAATTTGTTCTAAAAACCCTGATTTTATTGTATTTATAATTGGATTTATATCAGCATAAACAGTGCATATACCAAAGCCTTCAATGCCTTCCTTTGTTTTGACTTTAACCAACAACTCATTTGCTGTTGGAACGATAAAATGACTTACCCAGTGTGGTCTTGATTCATCTGGCCCTGTTAAAACAAATGCTTCTATATTATCAATTATCTGTTTCATAAAATCACTTTCTAAATATAATAATTATTAAAAGTTTTTATTTGTAAAATGTATATAGACTTCGTCCTTTTTAATTTGTAAGAGAGAATTATGGAAAAAACAATTAGAAATATGATTAATCAACAAAATGATAATCTAATTTTTCTTACATCTGAAAAAAATGAAAAACTCTCTTATGGAGAATTTAAAATTTTTAACGAAAAAATATCGCGTCAATTAGCTGCTACAAATGTAAAAAATAGTGACAGGGCTGCAATTGTTTTGCCAAATGGACCTCTGATGGCAAGTTCTTTTTTGAGCATCTCAAGCTATATGTCTGCAGCACCTTTAAACCCTTCATATAAACAGGAAGAATTTGAATTTTATCTTGACGACCTCAAGCCTAAATTTCTCTTGGTTGAACCAAATTCAAAAAGTTTAGCTGTAATTGCTGCCAAAAATTTAAATATACCTGTTTTTGAAATGAAAATTTCTGTTAATCAACCCCTAGGAACTTTCGAATTATTTGATAAAGAAACTAATTATAAAAATCCAAACGATTATGATGAGGCTTTGGTTCTACACACATCAGGAACCACCTCAAGACCTAAAATTGTTCCGTTATCAAATTTAAATATTTTTACATCTGCAGTGAATATCTCAAAAAGTTTAAAATTAACAGCTGATGATCACTGTCTAAATATAATGCCCTTGTTTCATATACATGGATTAATTGCCGTCTTAAGTGCTTCGGCAAAAGTTGGTGCATCTGTTTGTGCAAGTAATGGTTTTAATGCTCTTAAATTTTTAGACTTAGCTGAAACACAAAATATTACTTGGTATTCCGGAGTACCCACAATGCATCAAGCAATTTTACTTAGGGCTCAAAAAAATTCAAATAAAGCAAAAAAACTTAATTTACGCTTTATTAGATCATCATCTGCATCACTACCACCTGCTATCTTTAAACAATTAAATGATATATTTCAAACACCTGTTATAGAAGCTTATGGCATGACTGAAGCAACTCATCAAATGACATCAAATCCACTGCCTCCTGCCATTCAAAAACCCGGCTTAGTTGGAATGCCAGCAGGTCCAGAAATTTGCATTATGAATAATAAAAATGAAAAATTACCCCAAGGTGAAATTGGTGAAATATGTATTAAAGGGGATAATGTTACTAATGGATATGAAAATAATCCTGAAGCTAACAAACAATCATTTATAAATGATTGGTTTAGGACTGGTGATGAAGGTTTTTTTGACGAAGATGGTTATCTCAAAATTTCTGGCAGATTGAAAGAGATAATCAACAAAGGTGGTGAAAAAATATCTCCTTTAGAAGTTGATAATATCTTAATGGATTTTCCACCAATTGATCAAGCGTTATGCTTTGGATATAAAGACAAAATGCTTGGAGAAGATATTGCTGTAGCAATAAAACTTAAAGAAAATAAAAGTTGTACGGAAGATGATATTAAATCCTATGCAAATGAAAAATTAGCCAAATTTAAAATTCCAAAAAAAATATTTATTGTTGAAGATATTCCAAAAGGTGCAACAGGAAAATTACAAAGAATTGGATTAGCCAAAAAATTTGGACTAGAATAATTTATGAAAAAAATATGTATATTTGGTGCTGGAGCTATCGGTGGTTATTTAGCTTGCTCATTAAAAAACACAAATAATAAAATTTCAATAGTTGCCAGAGGTCAACATAAAGAAATCATTGAAAAAAAGGGGTTAACTCTAATTAAAGATGAAATCAAAAGATCATTTCATTTTGATATATCTGAAAATGCGAGTGACCTAGGAAAACAAGATTATATTTTTATAGGTGTTAAAGCTCAATCTATACCACTAATATTAGATAATTTGTCTCCTATACTTGACGAAAATACAACTATTATATCCGCTGTCAATGGACTTCCTTGGTGGTATTTTCACGAAGCAAAAACTCAAACTAAATTGGATAATACACATTTAGAAAGTGTAGACCCAAAAGGAAAAATTTGGAAAACCTTGAATCCAAACAGTGCCATTGGTTGTGTAGTTTACCCAGCTTGTGAAATTTTAGAACCTGGTATTATTAAACATACTGAAGGCGATAGATTTTCACTTGGCGAACCTAACGGAATGATTTCTGAAAGGTTAAAAGAAATATCAAGTATTTTAATTGATAGTGGATTAAAAGCACCACAAAAGAAAAACTTAAGAGATGAAATTTGGATTAAGTTATGGGGCAATTGTTCATTTAACATTTTAAGTGCATTGACAGGATCTACACTCGATGAGATTGGGGGAAATCCAGCAATATTAAATTTAATAAAAAAAATGATGGAAGAATGTAAACTTGTTGGAGAAGAAATTGGGATAAAGTTTAGAGTTTCAATCGATGATAGAATTAAAGGTGCAACTTCAATTCAAGGCCACAAACCTTCAACGGCACAAGATTTAGAGGCAGGAAAACCATTGGAAATTGACCCTATAATTGGCTCAATAATTGAAATTGGTAAGAAGTTAAATATAAATACTTACAATTTAGAACAAATGTATAATCTTCTTAAATTTAAAGGAGAATTATTAGGGATTTATGAAAAAAATGAAGAATTAGAAAAAATATTACATTAAATCTTTTCAAAAAAATTTCTTCCTTGTTTATCCTCTATCTCGACTACCCAAGTATCAGTGTCAATTTTTATTTCTTTTTCAATTAATTTTTGAAGCTTTGGATATTCTAATTCTATTTCTTTATGTAACTTTATATATTTAATTATTGATTTATTTTTTTTTAGAGAATAGGAATAATTTCTTCTTATAAGTTGACCTTTGCCGTTCAACAAATCAATTTTTATTAGAATGATCCCTGAATCTGGATCACCCTTTTTTACTACAAAAACTGGAATTCCGTCCTGTTGTGCGATTTTAGTTACAGATTTAATTATTATCTCTGTTTTTAAACTATCTTCCATTTTGATTAAAAATCACTGCATCTTCCATTCTTTTCCCAATCACCGTATCTAGTAGGTTCTTTACCTTTAGGACCCCCAATTTCCTTATAAGAAGTAATTTTAATTTTTTCTGAGTTATTAATTTTTTTATTTTTATTTAAAAGTATTTTTTTTTCATTTTTTTTTTCTTGTTTCATAAAAACCCTTTCGGTTTTATTTTAAATAGAGCTATATAATCATATATATGAATTCTGATGTAAAACACAAAAAAAATATAAGATTTGTTGCTTTAAAAATATGGGAATTGCTTTTTATTAAAAAAAATAAACTTAGTGATATCTTTAGAAATGATAAATCTTTTAATAGCTTAAATTCCAAAGATAGGTCATTTATCTACTTTTTAATCCATTTAGCATTGAGGAATCATAATCAAATAAAGTTCTTTCTTAAAAAGTTTGTAAAAAAACAAGTTAGTAAAAACTTATACTTTTTAGATGGAATACTCTTATTAGGTACAGCAGAAATTATTTGGTCAAGAACACCACACTATGCAGTTTTAAACTCTTACGTGGATTTATCAAAAATTCTTTGTGGGGTGAAATATTCAGGTTTCATTAATGCTGTTCTACAAAACATAGTTAGACAAAAAGACAACCTATCTTCAAGTAATTGGGATATAAAAAATAATTATCCAAAATGGATGTTAAATAGTTGGGAAAAACAATATGGAAAAATAAAAACAACAAAAATGTTAAAAATTTTAAACATGGAACCTTACTTAGACATAATTTGTTCTAAAAAAATGAATATTGAAATGAAAAATAATTTAATAAAATTTTTAGATGGGCATGAAATTCATCCAAATGTAATCAGGAGTAATTATAAAGGAAAAATCAATGATATTTTATATTTCAATAAAGGGATTTGGTGGGTTCAAGATTTAAGCTCGTATTTACACATAGAATACCTATTAAAATTTTTAAAAAAGATAAATAAAAATAATGAGTTTTTAAAAATCTCTGATATTTGTGCCGCTCCTGGAGGTAAAACATTTCAAATTTTAGATAATGGTTATGAAATAGTAAGTAATGATATAAACAAAAAAAGATTAAATATAATGTCAGACAACTTAAAACGTTTAAATTTTAAATCAAAATTAATTTCTGTAGATGGAAGAACTTACAAATTTTCAGAAGAACAAGATATAATAATAATTGATGCTCCTTGTTCATCAACAGGAACAATTAGAAAAAACCCTGATATTTTAATTCGAAATAATGTTATTGACTTAACGAAGTTTCAAAAAATACAACAAGAATTACTAAAAAATGCTGCATCAAATGTTAAAGTAGGCGGATATTTAATGTATATTGTTTGTTCTTTAGAAGAAGAAGAGGGCGAAGATATTGTTAATAAATTTTTGAAAACAAACACTAATTTTCAAATTTTAAATCTCAATCAATATATTCAAGACTTAAAAACAACTTTAAAATTAAATACTATGGGTTATTTAAAATTCCTTCCTATTGATTTTAAAGTACATCAAAATGATCATCTTAATGGTAATAATGGTTTTTTTTCTGCAGTAATTGAAAGAAAATTTTAGATGATAAATTTATTCTCAAATAAGATAAAAAATTATCTATTTAAAAAGAAATTAAAATTTATAGATGTAGATGACCCACATACTATTTTTTCTGATATTTGGAATGGCAATTCTCAAAATGGAGAATTAATTACAAATGCAAAATACCCTATCAATGAGATACAAAACATAGATAACTTTGACTTTTTAAGAGATCTTAAATCATGTGGAATTTTAAAAACCCGGTCGATAGCTAGAAAAATTGTCAATCATTGGATTGATAATAATAAAAATTTATTTTCTAAATCCTTTAAGCCCAATTTAATAGCCGAAAGAATTACAGTTATGTGTATGACTTATTCATGGTACGCAAAAAGTGGTGACATAAAATTTCAAAAAAAAAATTTAAATTCAATTTATATTCAATTAGAATTATTAGATTATTTATTAAAAAAAAATACAAATTTATATAATTTCAAAACAATAAAAGGCCTTATAATAGGAAATATTTTTTTATTTAATGATTTAAATAAAATAAATTCATTCTTGAATCAGCTCAAATCTTTATCTGAAAATTTTATTTTAAAGGATGGAGGACATTTATCTAGATGCCCTATAATCCAATTAGATGTTTTAAGAGATTTGTTAGAGATTAGATCAGCAATAGCAACGAATAGAAAATTAAACTCGCCCATTATTCAAACCCTCGTGAAAGTTATGGGAGATTATTTTAAAATTTTTTGTGTAACTAAGGATACGTTTTGTAGCTTTAACTCAGGTTCATTAATAAAAAAAGAAAAAATTTCTGAAACTTTAAAACGATTAAGTGGAACTAAATATAATTTTTCATTTGCTAGACACTCAGGTTATATTTCCATTTATTCAAATGATTTAAATATGATCATTGATGCAGGAAATAAAGACCTCTTTTTTAACAATAAAATTTTAAATAACAAGGCTAGTCTATCTGCTTTTGAACTTTTTTATCAAAAAGCTAAAATTATAACAAATGTTGGTAGCTTTTATTTTAAATCAAACAACAATAATAATTTGAGAGCTATATCTTCAACAGCAGCACATAGCTCTCTGTCTATTGATGACAGAAATAACCTTGATTTAACAGGTCTAAGAAAAATCAATCACCTTGAAGTAAAAAAAAATGAAGATGAAAATGGATACTTAGTTCAAGTATCACACGATGCTTATAAATCTCTTTTTGGAATTGGTCATAAAAGAAGACTTTTTATTTCAAAAACATCTCCAGATTTAATTGGAGAAGACGAAATATTTTCTATAGGTAATTATGGAATCAAACCAAAATTTGCTACAATAAGATTTCATTTACATCATAAAATTAATCCTATTAAATTACAAAATCAAAATTTATTGCTTCAAAATTCAAGAAACAAAATTATCGGTAAATTTTTTTCATCCTCAGATAATATTGAAATAGAGAATACTATAATGTATCAAAATTCTGAAAGATATTTTAGTAAGCAAATAGTGATTTTAGTTGAACTAAAAAAAATTAGAGAATTAAATAAGTTAATAGTAAAATGGTCTTTAAAATTCGAGAAATAAAATGACAAAATTAAAAATAAAAAATGCACTGATTTCTTTAACAGACAAAAACAAAATTGAAATTGTTGCCAAAAAATTAAAAGAACTTGATATAAATATAATATCTACTGGAGGTACTGCAAAATATTTAAAATCCCATTCAATAGATGTAATTGACATTACTGAGATAACAAATTTTCCTGAAATTTTTGATGGTAGAGTTAAATCGCTTCATCCTAAAATATTTGGTGGGATACTTTATAGAAGAAATAATGAAAATGATCTCAAAACAATAGATTCACTTAAAATTGAAAGTATTGATTTAGTTATAGTTAATTTATATAAATTTGATGAGGCTAGAAAAGAATTAAGTTCTCATGATAAAATAATTGAGAATATTGACATCGGAGGTCCTTCATTAATTCGATCAGCTGCTAAAAACTTTGTATTTACAACAGTTGTAGTTGATATAAATGATTACGATTTATTGATTGAAAAATTAAGTTCAAATGAGGGGATAGATTTAGAATATAGAAAGTCTTTAGCCGCAAAAGCTTTTAACATTACTGCAGAATATGACAGATCAATATCAAATTGGTTTAATAGTAGTAATGATCAACCTACGTTACCAGAGACAATAAATCTAAATTTAACCAAAAAAATTGAAATGAGGTATGGAGAAAACCCACATCAAAAAGCAGGATTATTCACTAATATCAATCAACAAAGTAAATCAGGAATAGCTCACTATAATCAAATTCAAGGTAAAGAACTATCTTATAATAATTTTAATGATGCTGATGCAGCTTTTGAATTAGTAAACGAATTCAATGAACCAGCTGTAGCCATAATTAAACATGCAAACCCATGCGGAGTTTCACAAAATCAGAATATTACAAAAGCTTGGGAAAACGCATTTAATACAGATAAAACAAGTGCATTTGGTGGAATAGTTGCTTTAAATAGAACTCTTACTGAGGAAGTGGCTAAACAAATGTCTAATATTTTTTTAGAAGTCATAATTGCTCCAGACATAACTGAAAGTGCAAAAGAGATTTTATTTAAAAAGAGAAACTTAAGAATATTGCTTTGCAAAAAAATTAAAAATGAAATTGAAAATGATCTATTTATTAAAACAATATCTGGAGGATTCTTGATACAAGATAAAGATATTGGGTCTCTCGAAAAAATTAATTTTAAAATTGTTACAAATAAAAAACCCACTGAAGATGAAATTAATGATCTTAAGTTTGCTTGGATTGTTTCAAAACATACTAAATCAAATGCTATAATTTTTGCAAAGAATGCTCAAACTCTAGGAATAGGAGCTGGACAAATGAGTAGAATAGACTCTGTCATGATAGCAAAAGATAAATTTATAAGAAGTCAGGTCAATTCTGAAAAAAAAGATATTTCTTTAAAAGGAAGTGTTCTTTCAAGTGATGCTTTTTTTCCATTTTCTGATACTGTTATTTCTGCTGCAGAGGCTGGAGTTTCTGCTATAATTCAGCCTGGAGGTTCCATTCGTGATAATGAAGTAATAGCCGAGGCTAACAAAAGAAACATCTCTATGATTTTTACATCAATGAGACATTTTAGACACTAAATATTTTTTAAAATTAATTTAACTATTTTATGGTATAGAGTCGGTATACTAAACATATCCAAATTTTCAAGTTTAATGAATATGCAATTATCTTTTAACTTAATTTGATTATCATCTACTTTTAATAATATTACTTTACCATCAAGGTCAAAATGAGTGAAGCTATGTTTTATGACACCACAATCAAATCTTTCTTTTATTGAAAATATATTAAAATCTAAATTATGATTATCTTTAAGCCATCCATCAGAAGGTAAAACATGCATGTTTTCAAATAAACCCAAATTGATGTTTCTTAAAAATAAAATTTCCTTTTTAGAATTTATTAAACAATAAAAATTTCCTGTACGTTTAATTTTTTTTTCTTTAATTATTTTTAAGGGATAATTGATTGCTGAATTTTTAAATGCAACTCTACAATTTTCTAACAAAGGACACCTTTCACAATTAATAATTTTGGGCTTGCAAATAGTTGCACCAATATCCATTAAACCCTGTGTAAATAAAGAATTCTCTTTACCAGGTATATTTAAAAATAGAATTTTTCTAACTTTTTTTTTTAGATCATTCCCTCTTAAATCTAATTCAAATAATCTAGATGCTACTCTTTCAATATTACCATCAATTACAACAACTTTTTTATCAAATGCAATTGCACAAATTGCAGCTGCAGTATAGTCTCCTATGCCTGGTAATTTAATTAAATCTTCATAATTATTTGGAATTACACCATTTAATTCATTAGTAATAATTTTAGCACTTTTATATAAATTATTTGCCCTCCTGTAATAGCCTAATCCAGACCAAATTGCTAAAACATCATCTAATTTAGCTTTTGCCAAGATCTCAATTGTTGGATATTTTTTTAAGAAATTTATAAAATAAGGTACAACAGTTTTTACTGTTGTCTGTTGTAGCATAAACTCTGAAAGAAATACTATATATGGGTCTATTTTTTGATCAAAATTTTTAGGCCTCCACGGCAGTATTCTGAAATTTTTTTTATACCAATTTATTACAATTTCTGATATTTTTAATGATTGCATACTTTATTTTTAATACATAAAAGTTTTAAATCAATTATGAAAAAATTAAATGCTTTAACATATTCATTGGCTGAGAATTGTTTAAGTAAAAATAACTTATTTGAAGCTAAATTAATTTTAAATTGGGATAAAATTTTCTCTAAATATTCTCATGTTGTGAAACCTATTAGAGTCAAATTTATGAAAAAGAATACTAAAAATGGTACTTTAGTTTTAGAAGTTAAAAGAGGGTTCGAACTAGAAATTCAAATGGAACAAGTCAAAATTTTAAATTTAGCAAATAATTTTTTTGGATTTAAAGCTATTGATAAAATAAAGATTATTAAAAATGGCTATAATTAAGTTAAAGATATACAGACAAAAAGGTTTCATATATACATAAATTATGATTTTTAAAACATTAAATACATTTATTTTAATCTTGGCCAAGTTATTAATTGGACTTAATTTTTCATTTGCTAATGATATTAAATTACCTTCAATTGTTGTTGGAGAAAAAAATGCACCTATAGTCATCAAAGAGTATTTCTCGCTTACATGTAGTCATTGTGCAAGCTTTCATAAAAATACATATTTAAAGGTTAAAAAAGAACTTATTGATACAGGAAAAGTTAAATTTGAATTTATTGATTACCCACTTGATAGACTTGCTATGTTCGCAGCTTCTATAGCTAGATCAATTCCTAGTGAAAGTTATGTCGAAACAATAAGTTTGTTACTATCAAATCAAAAAAAATGGGCATATTCCAAGGATCCTGTTACAGAACTTTTAAAATTATCAAAGCTATTTGGCGTATCAGAAAAACAATTTAATGAAATATTGAATAATAAAGAATTAATGGAAAAAATTTTAAAGAAGATGGAGGAGGAAAACTCTCGATTTAACATATCCTCAACTCCAACATTTGTGATAAATGATAAACATGTTATCTCCGGGGCCTTAAAATATAACGAGTTTGTAAAAAAACTAAAAGATTTTGAGTTGTTAAATTAAAAGGTAAATTTTTTGAAAATTATATCTATTAAAATGATTGGCTTTAAATCCTTTCTAGATCCCACAGAAGTTAATTTAACTTCTGGATTAACTGGTGTAGTTGGGCCAAACGGTTGTGGTAAATCTAATATAGTTGAAGCAATTAAATGGGTGATGGGAGAAAATTCTGCAAAACAAATGAGAAGTCCTGAAATGAATAGTATTATTTTTTCAGGAACTAATGACCGTCCATCAAGAAATTTTGCTGAAGTAATAATAAAAATAGATAATTCAGAAAAAAAATTACCTTACCCTTATACAAACATCAATGAAATAGAAATTTCTAGAAAATTAGAAAGAGACAAAGGTTCAACATATAAAATTAATGGAAAAAATGCTAGAGCAAGAGATGTACAATTAATTTTTGCTGATAGTGGCACTGGTTCAAAATCGTCAGGAATAGTAGGGCAAGGAAAAATCACAGAGATAATCGAATCAAAGCCAGAAGTAAGAAGAAATATTTTAGAAGAAGCAGCTAACATCACTGGTCTTCATAACAGAAAACATGAATCTCAATTAAAATTAAATTCTGCAGCCAATAACTTAGATCGTCTTTCAGATATTGAATTGACAATTCAAGACCAAATAAATGATTTATCTAAACAAGCTAGACAAGCTGCTAGGTATAGATCTGTTGGTGAAAGATTAAGAAAAGCTGAAACTTCTTTATTTATCACCCAATTTATGGAGCTAGATTATTCACAAGACAAAATTAAAAACAAAATTGCTGAAAATTCAAAAGTTATTGAAGATTATCAAAGAAGAATTAGTAATCTAGAAACTAAAAAATTAAATTCTTTTAATGAACTACCATCTTTAAAAAAAATTGATAACTCAAAAACTGAAATTGTTCAAAATTTAAAAATAGGAAAAATTAAATTAGAGCAAGAAATTAATTCTCATAATCAAAGAAAAATATCACTTGAAAACCAAATAACGCAGATTGATGAAGAATATAATAGAGAAGAGATATTCATTACAGATGCTAAAAACAAAATAAAATATCTCTCAAATGAAATCCAATCCTTAAATGAAAAAGGCTTTAATTTTTCTAAGAATATTGAAGAAGCACAAAAAAATACGTCACAAATTAGAAAAAAATTAGAAGTTTCAACAATAAAATTAACAGATATAAACTCTAAAATTATTTCAATTTCATCAAATAAAAATGAAATAAAGGAACAACTCGAAGTCGCACTTCAAAATAAAAGAAAAAATAGTGAGAAACTGTTATCTCTTGAAACACAGAATGAATCTCTGAGATTAAAAGAATTAAAGGAAAAAATTAAAGCAATTCAAAATGAGTACAAACAAGTTATTATGACTAACAAAGTAACTGAAAAAAACCTTAAATACTTAGAAAATAATTTTAATTCTCTTAAAGAAGTAAAAATCACTCTAGAATCCGATGTTAGTAATTTTAAGACCGAGATTGAAACAATTAAGAATTTTATAACATTAGATGACAAAAATAGTTTAGAAAGTTCAATTGAAAAAATTAATAATCTTGAAGGTCCGATTGCATATGTTTTAGGAGAATCACTTTCAGCATCTATAGTAAGTAATAAAGATCAAAATGAAGAAAATTTTTGGTTGAAAGGTTTTGAAAATAACGAAAACATTAAACTACCAAATTCTTGTAAACCCTTAACTGAAGATATTAATGATCATAAAATATTAAAAAACTCACTAAAAGGTGTTGGTTTAGTAAAAAATTCTGAAAAAGCTTTTGAACTTCAAAAAGAATTAACTTATGGGCAAGTCTTAACAACCCCCAAAGGTGGTCTTTGGAGGTGGGATGGATATGTTGAACTTCCTAATGGCAGGAATAGCTTCGCTAATAGATTAGTTCAAAAAAAGAGATATAAAAGTTTATTAGAAAATTTAAATAAAAGTGAAATAAAGCTTAATGAAATAAATAATAAAAATATAAAAATTGAAAAAGATTTAGAGAATACAAAATCAAAAAAATTAGATGAAGTTGGTAAAATAGATCACCTAGAAAAAGAGATAAATAAAACAAAGTTTGAAATCATAATTTCTGAAAACAAAATCAATCAATCTAATGATTTTATCAAAGAATTTAAAAGTTCTTCGGCAGAAAATGATAAACGAATTAATGAATTAGAAATTCAATTAGATAAATTTGATAATCTTAGTGAATTACAAACAGATGAACTAAAAGTCAGAAGCGAAAATGATAATCTTAAATCAGATTTTGAAGTTGCATTGTCAAATGAAAAAAAAATAAATTCTGATGAAGAATATAGAAATAAAAACCTAGACCAATTGTTGATTGAACAAAAAGAATGGGAATTACGAAACAAACAATCTTTAGAAAGATGTGAAAATTTATCTCGAAAAAAAGAAAATCTATCCAAAGAAATAAATGATTTAGTACAACTACCTGATCAAATGTTAGAAAATATTAAAAAGTTTGATGAACAACTTATTCAAGCAATTAAAGATCAAAAAAACAGTGAGGATGACGTCGTTAGAAAAGAAACAGAAATCAGAGATATAGAAAAAGAACAAAAAGATGAAAGTCTAAATCTTGAAATTTATAAGACTGAAAATATCAAAATGGAAAGTGAACTTAATATAATTAAGTCTAAAGTTGATGGTCTTAACGAAAAAGTTGCTGATAAATTATCGCTTAGTCTTAAGGACTTACTCGACGCTAATGAAGACAAAATAAAATTAAGAAGTGTTGATCATAATGAAATTCAATCATTAGAAGCAAGTGTTGAGAGACTTGTTCGTGAAAGAGAAAATTTAGGAGCAGTAAATTTAAGAGCAGAAATTGAAATTAATGAACTTAAATCTAAACTTTTAGAAATGCAAAATGAAAAAGAAGACTTATCTCTTGCTATTAAAAAATTAGAAGATGGTATAACAGAGCTCAATAAAGAAGGTAGAAATAGATTACGTAATAGTTTTGATCAAGTTAATAATAATTTTAAAAAGATTTTTACTAAATTGTTTAATGGTGGCAATGCAGAATTAAAACTAATTGGTTCTGATGATCCGTTGCAATCTGGATTAGAAATATTTGCCAGCCCACCAGAAAAGAAAATGCAATCCCTTTCTCTTTTATCTGGTGGAGAACAAGCCTTAACATCAATATCATTAATATTTGCAGTTTATCTATCCAATCCCTCGCCATTATGTATATTAGATGAAGTAGATGCTGCACTGGACGACACTAATGTTGGTAGATTTTGCGATGTACTTAACTACTTATCTGATGAACAAGATATTAGTTTTTTAATTGTTACCCATCACAGATTAACAATGGCAAAAATGAATAAATTACTCGGAGTAACAATGGAAGAAAAAGGTATAAGTAAATTATTATCAGTAGATTTAGAACAAGCAGGCGAAATAAAAGAAGCTAGTTAAATTAATAATGAACAAAGAATTAGATAAAAAAATAGATTTAGCCATCTCAAAAAAAAATGTATCAATAAATAAAAAATCTGTTGATAAAAGTTTTTTGAGTATATTATCAAGAGTTGCTACAGAACTTGTTGCAGGGTTAATAATTGGAACAGGGTTAGGATTACTTATTGATAATTGGTTAGAAACAAAACCATTATTTTTAATTATTTTCTTTTTTTTAGGAGCATTTGCGGGTATATATAATCTCTGGAGACAGTTGTCAGGAAATGGTTTAAAAATAGGTTATTTTGATAAAGGTAAAAAAAATTAATTATGAAGTCACCAGTTGAACAATTTACAATAAAAACACTAGTACCTATTGAAGCCTTTGGTTATGATATTTCGTTTACAAATGCCTCTTTATTTATGGTTTTGTCCGTGGTGGTATCTTCTCTATTCTTATATTTGGGAATAAAGAAAGGTTCTTTAGTTCCGAACCGTTTTCAAAGTAGTGTAGAATTATTATATGAATTTGTATCAAATATGGTTAAAGAAAATGTTGGTACTGGTGGCAAGAAATATTTTCCATTTATTTTTAGTCTTTTTATGTTCATCTTATTTGGAAACCTCCTAGGAATGATTCCTTATAGCTATACTTTTACATCACAGATCATTGTAACTATAACTCTAGCCTTAATTATTTTTATTGGTGTTACATTAATAGCTTTGATAAAACATAAACTTAAATTTTTTACTTTTTTCTTTCCATCCGGAGTACCAATAGCTCTTGCACCTTTACTTATACCTATTGAAATAATATCTTATTTAATGAGGCCAGTGAGTTTGTCTGTCAGATTGTTTGCAAATATGTTAGCAGGTCATACTATGATGAAAGTTTTTGCAGGTTTGATTATAATGATGACATCTGCCTCAGGTATTTTAAAAGTCGGTGCTGTATTACCATTACTGGCTGTGATTGGCTTAACTGGTTTAGAGTTTTTGGTTGCAGCATTGCAAGCTTATGTTTTTAGTATTTTAACTTGTATGTATCTCCATGATGCGTTACATCTACATTAACTTTTAAAGAAAGGAATTAAAATGGAAATGGAAGCCGCAAAACTTATTGGTGCTGGTTTAGCTGTAATAGCTCTTGCAGGTGTTGGCGTTGGTATTGGTAATATCTTTGCAGCATTAGTAAATGCTATAGGAAGAAATCCAAGCGCTAAAAATGAAGTATTTGGGATTGGTATTCTCGGATTTGCACTAACTGAAGCAGTTGCGTTATTTGCATTAGTTATAGCTTTATTATTACTTTACACTTTTTAACTAACAACTTAATTTATTAATGTTTAAGTATTTTAATTTAGTTCTATTAACATTTTTGTTTGTAAATCCAGCTTATTCTGAAGCTAAAGGTTTGCCTCAACTAGATTTTACAACTTATCCATCATTGATTTTTTGGAGTATATTAAGCTTAATAAGTTTATATCTTTTAATGGCTTATGTAATTACTCCAAAGATATCTAATGTTATTAATGATAGAGAACAACATCTACAAAATGATTTAATAAAAGCTAAAGCTCTAAAAAAAGAATCTGATGATACTTTACAAAAGGTTAATGCTCAATTAGATCAAACAAAAATTGAAGCCAAATCTCTGATTGAAAAAGCAATTTCTGATAGTCAAATAAATTCTGAAAAGATACTTAATAGTTTAAATTTGAAGTTAAATGAAAAGATAGAAAAATCTTTAAAAGATATAAGCAAAGAAAAATCTTTAGTTCTTAAAGACATTTTTAATCAAACTTTTGAACTTTCAAATCTTGTTATATATAAAACTTCAAATATAAAATCAGATAAAACTAAGTTAACAGATATACTTAAACAACAAATAAAAATATTATCATAGGTATATTAAATGGGATTAAGTCAAACAGCTTGGGTTTTAATAGCTTTCTTTTTGTTTTTTGTTTTGGTTGGCAAAAAACTTTGGTCAGCTCTAACTTATAATCTAGATCAAAGAAAAAAAATGATTGAAAATGAGCTAAATGAAGCAAAAAAACTCAGAGAAGAGGCTCAATCAGAATTAAATGCAAGTTTAAAGAAACAAAAAGAAATAAACAAACAAGTTTTAGATATTATAAATGATGCTAAATCTACTGCAAAACAAATTGAAGCTGATGCAATTGAAAAATCTGATATTATAATTAAAAGAAAAGAACAACAAGCTAAACAAAAAATAAATAATGCTCAGATAGATGCAATTAATAATATTAAAAATATTAGTGCTGAATTATCTATAAAATCTGCAAAAATTTATATACAAAATGAATTAGATAATAAGTCTCAAAAATCTCTACATTCAAACTCTAAAGAAGAAATAAAAGCTAAACTTTAATTAATTTTGGATTAATCCAATGTATGCCTTACCATCTTTTGGTATGATAACATTCATATTTGTTTCTCTTTCAACGATTTGACTACCTGATTTGAGAAAAAAACCTAATTCAAAATCATCTCTATCAAATTCTATATCACTATCTGTTGTAGAAACTAAAGAAATCTTTAACTTGATTAAATCATCATTTTGAAAATTATTTCTTACCGATCTTAAATTAACAACAAGATTCATTTTGATTTTATCGTCACTTAAAAAACATTTTTTTTTAATCCCTCTAAAGCCCACATAAGAGGTGTTATCGTTAGTTTCAGAAATAGCGACCAATTCGCCTGACCCATCAGGTGAACTAATTAAAGGACAAATAACTTCTTCTTTGAAAAAAACTTGATTTATATTTGAGATATTATTTTTAACAGTTGAACAACTTGTCATTATAAAAACAAATAACAATATATTTATTTTTCTAACCAAATATTCTAATATCATAATCTAATTAATATAACACTTTTAACACATGGTAAAACAAAATATAAATCTATATCTAGCTTCACCTAGAGGTTTCTGCGCAGGTGTTGATCGAGCTGTTAAAATAGTAGAACAAGCTATAAAAAAATATGGCTCTCCTATTTATGTACGCCACGAAATTGTTCATAATAAAGATGTTGTCAAATCTTTGGAGAATATAGGTGCTATATTTGTTAATGAAATAACCGATGCTCCTGAAAATTCTACAATAATTTTTTCAGCTCATGGGGTTCCAAAATCTGTCTTCATAAACGCGAAAAAAAGAAATATGGTATCAATTGACGCTACATGTCCATTGGTAACAAAAGTTCATAATGAAACTATTAAACATTTTAATAGTAATAGAAAAATCTTATTAATTGGACACAAAAATCATCCTGAAGTTATTGGTACTATGGGACAAGTTCCAAATGGAAATGTAATTTTAATTGAAAATTTGGATGAAGCGAAAACTATTAATATAGAAAATGCCAATAATTTAGCATATGCAACTCAAACAACCTTATCAGTTGACGACACAAAAGAAATTATTGAAATTCTAAAACAACGATTTCCAAAAATTAAAGGGCCTTCAACAGAAGATATTTGTTATGCAACTACAAATAGGCAATTAGCTGTAAAATCTATGACAAATATATGTGATTATGTTTTGGTGATTGGAGCACAAAACTCATCTAATTCTAAAAGATTAGTAGAGGTAGCAAAAAAAAATGGAGTTGAAAATTCATTTTTAATTTCTGAAGAATATGATCTAAATGTTTTTTTAAGTAAATTAAATTTTAAAAACTCAATAAATATTGGTCTTACGGCTGGTGCGTCAGCACCTGAGACATTAGTTCAAGTTTTAATTTCAAAATTAAAGAAAAAATTTGATGTTAACTTAATTGATCATGAAGTTATTAAAGAGGATATTATCTTTAATTTACCAAAAATATTAAGATAGTTTTTTAATTGGCTGTTTATACAAAATTAAATAAAGAAGAAATTATATTAATATTGAGTGATTATCCAATTGGTAAATTAATAGAATTCCAAGGAATTCAAGATGGTATAGAAAATACAAATTATTTTATCAAAACAAAAAAAGGTAAATTTATATTAACTATCTTTGAAAATAGAGTTAATTCACAAGATATACCTTTTTTTATTAACTTGATGAAATTTCTAAATAAAAACGACTTCATATCACCCAAACCCATAGAAAACAATGAAGGAGAAATTTTAAATAAATTTAATACAAAAAAATTTATTTTAGTTAATTTTTTAGAAGGCAAACCAAAAGTTAATATTACTGATAATGATTGTTATTTAATTGGAGATTTGATTGGTAATCTTCAAAATAAAAGTAGATATTGTGATCTAATTCGAAAAAATAGTTTATCTCTTGAAGACTGTAAAAAAATCTTCCAAGACTGTAAGAATTCTATATCAGAAAAAGAAATTAATAATTTAAGTAATGGACTATGTGATTTAATTGAAGATAGTTTAAAAGATTGTTTAGAAAAATGGCCAAGTCACTTGCCAAAAGGAATTATACATGGTGACTTATTTCCAGATAATGTATTTTTTTTGAATAATAAAGTTTCTGGTGTAATTGATTTTTATTTTTCTTGCGTAGATATAAAGATTTATGAAATAGCTATTGTCATAAATGCATGGTGCTTTGACCAACATAACACTTTAAATATTGAGAAAGTTAAAAATTTAATAAAAGGTTTTACACTACATAATAATTTAACAAAAGATGAAATTTTTTCACTAAATATACTTGCAAAAGGTGCATCTTTGAGATTTCTTATCACTAGGTTATTTGATTGGTACAATACACCAGAAAATAGTTATGTAAAAAGGAAGGATCCACATGAGTATATTGATAAATTATTATACTTTAATTCAAATACACTAGATTTTTTGTATGATTAAATTAAATATTTCAAAAGAAGAAATTGATATTTTTACCGACGGGTCATGTTCTGGAAATCCTGGCCCTGGTGGTTGGTCAGGCGTTATTATTCATGATTTAATTTCAATATTAACAGGGTATGAGACTAATACTACTAACAATAGAATGGAACTAATGGCAACAATAAATGTTATTAAATTAATTAACCCTAGGATAAATATTAACTTATATACAGATTCCAATTATGTAAAAAATGGTATTACGGTTTGGATTCATAATTGGATAAAAAATAACTGGAAAAACTCACAAAAAAAAGAAGTTGCTAATAAAGATTTGTGGTTACAGCTTTATGATTTGAATAACACGTACAAAATTAATTGGAACTGGGTAAAAGCTCATGAAAATAATACATATAATAATCTAGCTGATGAATACGCAGTTTTATCAATGAAAAATCAAAAAAATTATAATATTGAAAATTATACAACTACAAATGTTTAATAATATTTTCTGCACTTGATACATCAAAAACACCAGGCTCTTCTACAAATAAATGCGTAATCACTTTATTATCAATAATCATAGCAAATCTAACTGATCTAATACCCATATGAGGAGTATAAAAATCTAAACCTATCTCCTTTGTATAAGAAGCATCAGGATCAGAAATCATTTCAATTTTGCCAAATACATCATTTTGTTCTGCCCAAGCCTTCATGACATGTGGATCATTAACAGCAAAACACATTATTTTGTCTACACCTTTATCTATAATATCTTGATATAAATTTTTAAAACCAGGTAAATGCTTGGCTGAACAAGTTGGTGTAAAAGCACCTGGAAGTGAAAATAGAACAACTTTTTTACCAGAGAACATGTCATCTGTTTTCAATTCATGTATAGCTGCTGTTTTAGTTCTTAAAATACCTTGAGGTAATTCATCTCCAACCTTAATCATTTCATCTCCTGAATTATAAATTATTGATTTAATATATTAATTAACTGTTTTTTATTTAAAAGCTCCGGCAATAAGAGCCCTTCTTTAAACTTAAAGTTATAAATTTCATTGAAAGGAATACCATATCTATCTTTTGAAATTAAGAAATTTTTTATATTTAAATCTTTTTTTGTCCAATCTAGTTGTAACATAATAACATTATTTTTTTTAATAACTTCTTTAATATCTTTATCATTTAAAACATTTAATTTGTTATATTGGCAAGTGATACACCAGTCAGCAGTAATGTCTAGAAAAACCGTTTTATTTTCTGAAACTAAGTCTTTAATCAAATTAGGGTCTTTTTCTAAATCCCAAGTTTTCCAATTAATTTGACTATCATAATTAAAAGTAAATATATTATTAAAATTATTATTAAGAAAAATAGAAAAAAACCATAAACCAGATAACATAAATATTACAGCCATTAATTTTTTAAAATAAAATAACCAATTGCCACTTTTAGGGAAAAAATTAAATATATATGGATTTAAAAGGACTAGAAAAAGTGGAATAGACATGCCTATTGACATAAAAAAGAAAATTAAAAAAGAATCAAAATAGCTACCTGACAAAGCAAAAATTACAGCCGTTCCAACGAACGGAGCAGTACAAGGTGTTGCAAGAATTGTTAATAGACAACCTGACAAAAAATCTTCATATTTTTTGTAATTAAGTCTAGACAAAGTTTGATTAAGTTTAAAAGGTAACCTTAATTCATAAAAACCAAAAAGGTTAAAACTTAGTAAAAAAATAATTAATGAAATAATAAGTAAAAAATAATCATTTTGAAATTGAAAACCCCAAGTAATTGAATTCCCTAATTTTCTAAAAACACTAATAGTTAAAAATAATATAAAAAAAGACGTAATAATTCCCAAAATTTGATTAAAAATTTTCCGTTTAAGCTTAAAACCATTGCTATTTGTAGTTGATATAAAATTAGCAATTTTAAATGATAATATAGGCAAAACACACGGCATAAAATTTAGAATAAATCCTGCCAATAAAGCTATAGAAATAAGATATAAATAAGTTTTTTCAGTTAACCAAAAATCTTTTACTGGAAAATCATAAAAAAAGTTCATTTCATTTGAAAAAAAATTTATTTTTAATTGATCATTTTTAATTTCATTTTTTAATTCTGAAGGTATTTTAAATTTTATAAAATTATTTTTAATATTCTCAAAAGTTTGATAACTTTGTGGAAAGATAAAATTATCTTTATTCTCTATTATAATTCGAAAACTTGATATAGGCCTTGTAAAATACAATGTTGCAAAACTATTATTAATTTCGATTTTTTTAAAAAAATTACTTTGTGAATTATATAATTTAGGCACTTTATTTAGTGCTTCATTTATTTTTAGAAAACTATTTGAAATTTGTGAATTTATAGGGAAATAATTTAATTTAAAATTTTCTTCTATGGGAACACAAATTTGATTACAGATTTGTGCATTAAATTTTAAATTTCCAAAAATTATTTTTTCAGGATTTTTAACATAAATTTTTAATGGAAAAATTATTTCTTTATCATAACCAAATGTATCTATATTAAAAAATTTAAAACTTTTAGGTTCTGGAAATAACAGATTAACATTTGATACATTACTGATTTTATCAAATATAATTTTGGGAGGCAAACCTGCTTCACCTGGATTTTTCCAATAAATTTTCCAATTATTATCTAATTTAACTTTAACACCAGCAAGTAAATAATTTTTTTTGTCGTTAAAATTACCAAATAGAAGGTCAGCTTTATAATTGAGTTTATTTTCATTTAATAAATTTGCTTGTGATGAAGATGAGAAAATTAAAATTAAAATAACCCATAGTTTTATTAAATTTAATAATTTTACAAAAATGTTCATTTTTATATATTTTTATTTTTTCATTTCATGTTATGTGTAGAATATATATATATGAATGATACTTATTTTGGTCAACTTTTAATCTCTATGCCTAATTTAATTGACCCATTTTTTCAAAAAACAGTAATATTAATTTGTGAGTTTTCAGAAAAAGCTATCATGGGACTTATAATTAACAAACCTGTGCAAAACATTAAAGTAAGTAATATTTTAAAAAATATAAAACTTAATGTAAGTGATAAATTAGTAAATCAAAATGTGTTTATAGGTGGACCTGTTCATACAGGTCAAGGATTTATATTACATTCCAGTGAATGCAAATATGACGGTAGTGAAACAATAAATAAAAATTTAAGATTAACAACCTCTTTAAAAATTTTAGAAGACATATCAAATAATAAACCTCCTAAATTTTATAAAGTTTTTCTTGGATGTTCAGTTTGGGGATATAAACAATTTAACAATGAGATGTTAGAAAATTCTTGGCATTTGATGAATACTTCAAATCAAATTATTTTTCAAAATAATGAGATCAATAAAATATGGGAAATTTGTGTAGAAAAATCAGGTATCATCAAGGAAAAATTAAACCCATTTCATGGAAATGCATAATTAGATGTTTATAAATTTAAGTTTGAAAAATCTTTTTGATCTGGGCCAATTATTGATAAGACGGTTTTAGGATTTTCAAACAATCTATCATATAAATCTAATAGGTTTGAAATTTTAAATTCATTAATTTTTTTAAGAATGTACTCTTCTGAGAACATTTTGGAATGAGTAAAAAGGCTTTTAACATTTCTCTCTAAACGACTAAATGTAAAATCCTGTGATCTAATAAAACCTGAGCTTAACTGTGCTTTAGCTCTATCCAAGTCACTAATGGTAATGTTCTTATTTAAGTTTTTAATTTCATTTAAAGATGTATCTAATAAATTTTCTAAATCAGTTGGATTACATGCAGAGTAAAAACCAAAAATACCAGAAGAATAAAATTGACTTTGAAAGGAAAAAATACTGTAGCACAAACCCTTCTTCTCTCTAATTTCTTGGAATAATTTTGAAGACATTCCTCCACCCAATATTATTGATAATGCAGACAACTCTAGTCTTTGTTCATCTAAATTGTTTAATCCCTCTACTCCAAAAACCACATGTGCTTGCTGTAAATCCTTTTTTTCAGAGTGAAATCCAGAATTCCATTTATATTTAGGTTTGATACTTTTATTACCAGATTTTAAATATTCAAAATTTTTTTTAATTTGATTTATAATTTTCTTTTCATCAAATTTACCACTAATACCAATTATCAAATTTGACGGATTATAATTTTGATTACAAAATTCTTTTAAATCATCTTTATTAAACCCACCAACTGAAACTTTTGTTCCTAATATTGGTTTTCCAATTGATTGATTTTGATAAGCTAAAGAGTAAAACTTATCAAAGACCTTATCATCTGGCATATCGTTAGACTGACCAATTTCTGAAATTATAACTCCTCTTTCTCTTTCAATTTCTTCTTTAGGAAAAGTAGAGTTTAAGAAAATATCAGATAAAATTTCGATGCCTAACTCATAGTTACTAGGAAGTAACTTTACATAATAAGCAGTATTCTCTTTACTTGTATATGCATTAATGTCTCCACCCACATCCTCTATTTCCTTAGAAATATCAAAAGCATTTCTATTTTTAGTCCCTTTAAATGCCATATGTTCAAGCATATGTGCAATACCTAGTTGTTTATTATTTTCATTTACGCTTCCAACATTCAGCCACAAACCAATAGATAATGTATTAGAATTAAAATGATCTAAAAGGATGGTAAGTCCATTACTTAAGGTAATTGTTTTTGCTGTCATATTTATCTCATATTGTTCTTGATGTAAGATTTAATTTCATGGATCTGATTATTTAAAATTTTAAAATTTTCTTCTTTTTCTAAAATTAGTTCTAAAGAATGAGGATTTTCTGGAGAAAAATTTAAACTTTTTTCTGTCACTTTTGGAAATTTTGCTGGATGCGCACAAGCTAGAGAAATTAGTGGAATTTTATCATCTACTCTTCCTTCAAAAATTGCAGTTTTTGCAGCTCTTAGACCTACAGCTGAGTGAGGATCTAACAAGTATTTAGATTTGTTATAAGTATTTTTAATTTCATCTATTATTCCATCATCAGAAACCTTAAAACTTGCAAAATCATCATTAAATCTTTCCAACATTGGTTTATCAATATTAAATTTTTTATTTTTTTCAAATTGTTCCATATAAAAATTAAGAGCATCGCTATCTCTTCCCAGCATTTCAAATAAAAGTCTTTCAAAATTACTTGAAACCTGAATATCCATACTAGGGCTATAAGACTCTTCTACACACTTTCTTTCCATAGTTCCTGAATCAAAAAATCTAGTTAAAATGTCATTTTGGTTAGAAGCACAAATAAGAGTATTAATTGGTAATCCCATTTTTTTAGCGACCCAGCCAGCAAAGATATTTCCAAAATTCCCAGTTGGAACTGAAAAATTAACTTTTTTATTTGGTGCGCCTAACTTAAATGCTCCATAAAAATAATACACAACTTGAGGTATTAATCGTACCCAATTAATAGAATTAATCGCTGACAACTTTACTTCATCTTTAAAATTCAAATCGCTGAATAAACTTTTTACAATTGATTGACAACCATCAAAGTCAGTTTCAATAGCTATAGATTGACAACCTTTTTTAAAAATTGTTGTCATTTGTTTTTGTTGAATTAAGGAAATTTTGTTATTTGGAAATAAAATAAATAAATCAACATTTGTATTATTTTTAAAAGCTTCTAGTGCGGCAGATCCTGTATCACCACTAGTTGCACCTACAATTAAAATCTTTTTTTTCTTCTCTTTCAGAACATAATCAAATACATGAGCTAAAAATTGCATTGCATAATCTTTAAATGCAAAAGTGGGTCCGTAAAAAAGTTCCATGATATATAAATTAGTATCTAACTTTTTAATTGGTACAACCTCTTCATGATTAAAATTACTATATACTTGTCTACACATTTCATACAATTTAGATCTAATTTCTTTACTAACAAAAGGCGAAATTATTTTCTCGGCAAGAGAAATATAATCTAAATTTTTCATCTCATTTAATTCTAAATTAGAAAATCTTGGCCAAGTATTTGGTAAATACAACCCGCCATCTCTTGCCAATCCAGACAAAAGAACATCTTCAAAATTCAAATTAGATTCTTGACCTCTTGTGCTTAAATATTTAATTTCGGTCATCATCTTCTTTTCTTAAATGTTAATCTTTTCTCTTTAATATGAAATATAAAATAAATTATAACTAGAGTTAAAGCTAAACTATACCAAGTAATTGCATAAGACAAATGTTGATTCCTAAAATTTGGATTTCCAAGGGCAGCAATAGGCAATTTTCGATTATTTTTATTTCTAATTGCATCTATAAAAAAGTCTTCTTCAAAACTATATTTCTCTAATTCACGAGCTTTTTTTATTTCATTTGGTTTTATTGTAAACCAAAAATCGCCTTCCTTATCATTTTTAGGAACAAAATATCCTTTTAATTGTGGCTTTCTAATTATTCCATCAACAGTAACTTCTTCTTCAATGATAGTAAATGGTCTTGATTTTTGTAGTTTAAGTTTTTGACTAATCCAACCACGATTTATTAGTACAACCTTATTTTCATTTGTTAGAATTGGTGTAACTATATGAAATCCGGCATTTCCTTCATATGTTTTTCCTATAATTAAAGTTTCTTTATTGTTTAAAAACTTTCCTTTAATTAAGACTCTTCTAAATTCCTGTGTGCTATCATATTTAAATGATTTTTCATATAAAATCTTATTCTTTTCAAATTTTTCTGTATAATTTGAAATTATATTATTTTTCCAAAATAGTCTTTTAACTTGCCAAGAACCAAGTGAGATTAAAACTAAAAAAGAAACTATGCTAAATAGTGTTGGCCATAATAATGGACGAAATTGAATTGATTTCATTAGACTAAAAGACTTTAGCCACCCCACCAATAAACACATACAAATAGAAATAACCAGACAACATCTACAAAATGCCAATACCAAGCTGCTGCTTCAAAACCAAAATGATGTTCGGGTGTGAAATGACCTTTAATTCCTCTAAATAAACATACAGCTAAAAATATTGTTCCAACAAGAACATGAAACCCATGAAAACCCGTAGCCATGTAAAAAGTTGATGCATATATACCGTCTGTGAAGCCAAAAGCTGCATGATTATACTCATATGCTTGCAATGCGGTAAAAGCTACACCTAATAAAACTGTAAGAACTAGACCTGTTATAAAATCTTTTCTATTGCCATGTTGTAAAGCATGGTGAGACCAAGTTACTGTACATCCAGATAGAAGAAGTATCATTGTGTTTATTAGTGGAAGATCAAAGGGATCAAAAGTTGTGATGTCTGCAGGTGGCCAAACACCTGTATCAGGATAAAGACTTGCATCAAAGAAAGCCCAGAAAAAAGCCACAAAAAACATCACCTCTGATGATATAAATAACATCATCCCATAACGCATGCCTATTTGAACTATAGGGGTATGATGACCTTGGAATTCAGCTTCTCTAACAACATCTCTCCACCAGAAAAACATTGTAGCTAACACCATTAAAACACCAGCCCCTAAAATGTAAACGGAATAAGCATATTCATGCATAAACATTGTTAACCCTAATACTAGGGTAAATCCAGCTGCAGAGCCAACTGCAGGCCAAGGACTTGGTTCAACTAAATGATATTGATGTTTTTGGTCTCCGCTCATAAATACTCCTTAGAATATTTATAAATTAAAATTACATATAAATCAAAGTAATTTGGTTTGAAAATCTTAATTATTCAACCTTAAAAAAAGTGTATGATAAAGTTATTTCATTTAAAGATTTAAGATTATCATCATTGTCAATTTCAGGATCAATATAAAAACTTACAGGCATTTTAATTTCTTCATTTGGCATCAATTTCTGATTTATAAAACAAAAACATTCAATTTTCATAAAAACTGAACCAGCTTTTGGAGGTGAAACATTAAATGACGCTGTTCCTGTAGATGGTTCATTTGATAAGTTTTTAGCGGTATAGTAAATTATTTTTTCAACACCAGGTTTTAATTGAATTTCATCACTAGGTGCGACAAATGCCCAATTAAGGTCTGGAGAAATATTTGCATCAAATCTTACTTTATACAAACTAGCATCAACTTTTGGACCTGGCGCTAAAGAAGCTTTTTGTGTTGTACCCGCATACCCAGTAACTCTACAAAATAAATCATATAAAGGAACAGATGCAAACGATAGACCTAGCATTCCAAAAGCAAAAAGGAAAACGTAGAACGCAAAATAAATATTTTTAAACTTGGTTGTTTTTTCCATTTAGGTAATATTCATTCTAAGTATTGTTATAAAAAAAAACAGAATGACAAAAAAAATAATTAAAAGTAAAATAGCGTTGTTTTTTGATTTTCTGTCTTTATAAAATTTTTCAATGAAATTAGGTGTTTTAAAATCGTTCATTAAATAAGCCTTACAAGAATTTTATCTATAAGTATTAACGAAAAGATTAAAAATAAGTATATTATTGAAAAGTTAAAAACTTTTCTTTCATCATAATTTTTAATTTTCAATAAATTATATGCTTCAAATATAAATTTGAACCCAAGAGATAAACTAAAGGCAAGATAAAAAATTGAATTAAATTCAAAAAAATAAGGCAATGTTGAAAATATAACAAGTATTAAAGTATATAAAAAAATATGCCACTTAGTGGATTTATCACCTTTGATATTTGGTAACATTGGAATATTAACTAATTTGTATTCTACCTTAGTTTTTAGAGCTAATGCCCAAAAATGTGGTGGTGTCCATAAAAATATGATTCCAAATAAAATTAATGCCTCTATACCAAAAGAACCCGTTGAACACACATATCCAATTACAGGTGGAAAGGCACCAGAAGCACCACCAATAACAATATTTTGATAAGAATATCTTTTTAAAAATATAGTGTAAAAAACCGCATAAAAAATTATAGTAAAAAAAAGTAAAAATCCAGCTAGCCAATTTATACATAGACCTAATATTACAATTGACAAAATACTTCCAATCAAGCCAAATGCTAACGCATCTGATGGTTCAATTTTTCCTCTTGGAATAGGACGGTTTTTGGTTCTTTCCATCATTGAATCGACGTCCCTGTCATACCATTGATTAAGGACTCCAGATGAACCTGCACCCAAAGCAATTGCTAAAATACCTATCATAGATAAATAAGGATTTAAGATAGTTTCTGTTGAAAACACTCCACAGAAGTAACCTATTAATGCAGTAAAAATTACTAAAGACATAACTCTAGGTTTCATCAATTGGAAGAAATCACTTATTGAAGAAATGTTATTATCTAAAATTTCTCCATCATTTTGTAATATAGTTGTCAATTGAATACCACTAAATTTAATTATCTTATTTTTGGAAGATCATTAAATGTATGAAAAGCTGGTGGTGAAGATACGGACCACTCAAGAGTTGATCCTCCTTTACCCCATGGATTGTTGACAGTTTTCCTTTTTCTTACAAACGCTTCTAAAATGACAATTAAGAATATAATTGCTCCTATGCCACCTACAAATGCACCAATTGAAGCTACATAATTCCATCCTGCAAAAGCATCCGGGTAATCAATATATCTTCTTGGCATTCCAGCTAATCCAAGAAAATGCATAGGGAAAAAAGTTAAATTTACCCCTATAAATGTTACCCAAAAATGTAATTTGGCTAGAAATTCGTTATATTCAAATCCAGTCATTTTTGAAAACCAATAGTAAAATCCTGCAAATAATCCAAATACAGCACCAAGAGATAATACATAGTGAAAATGAGCAATGACATAATATGTATTATGTAGAATAACATCTAATCCAGCGTTAGCTAATACAACACCCGTTACACCACCAACTGTAAATAAAAATATAAACCCAATAGCCCAATACATTGGTATTTTAAAAGTTATTGACCCCCCCCACATTGTTGCAATCCATGAGAAAATTTTAACTCCTGTTGGGACTGCAATAACCATGGTTGCAGCTGTGAAGTATGCACGAGTGTCTACCGATAATCCAACGGTATACATATGATGTGCCCAAACTACAAAACCAACGACACCAATTGCTACCATTGCATAAGCCATTCCTAAATAACCAAAAACTGGCTTTTTTGAAAATGTCGACACTATCTGACTTACAATTCCGAAAGCAGGTAATATCATTATATAAACTTCAGGGTGACCAAAAAACCAAAATAAATGTAAAAATAAGATCGGATCTCCACCACCTTCTGCAACAAAAAAATTAGTCCCAAAGTTTCTGTCTGTTAACAACATTGTTATAGCACCAGCAAGAACTGGCACAGCTAATAATAATAGGAAAGCTGTAACAAGCATAGACCAAACAAATAGAGGCATTTTATGCAGAGTCATACCTGGAGCTCTCATGTTAAAAATTGTTGTAATAAAATTAGCAGCACCTAGTATTGAGGATGCACCGGCTAAATGTAATGCAAATATAGCAAGATCCATAGCCATTCCTGGTGAACCAGTAGAGCCAGATAGTGGCGGGTATATAGTCCACCCAACACCAACACCTCCATCAATTACAGCTGACAATAATAATAATACGAAACTTGGAGGTAATAGCCAAAAAGAAATGTTATTCATTCTTGGAAAAGCCATATCTGGAGCACCTATCATAATTGGAACAAACCAATTCCCAAATCCACCAATTAACCCAGGCATTACAACAAAAAACACCATTATTAAGCCGTGAGCAGTTGTAAAAACATTCCATACATGCCCATCTGCCATATATTGTACACCTGGATGCATTAACTCAGCACGCATGTAAATAGACATAGCCCCGCCAATAAATGCAGCAATAATAGCAAAAATTATGTACATGGTTCCTATATCTTTATGATTTGTAGAATAAAGCCACCTTTTCACAAAACCTGAAGGGGCACCATGATGATGTTCTAAGTGATTAGCAGCTTTAGAGAGTGTTGCCATCAATTGTTCTCCTTAATTATTTTTTCATTATTCATTACAATTTTGAAATTGCTGTCAACATTAGCAAATTTTAATTTTGCATCAGCAAGCCATTTTTTATAATCCTCTTTCGATACAGATTTTAAAACAATAGGCATATAAGCATGATTTACTCCACAAATCTGATTGCACTGACCATAATATGTTTTTGGACCCTTAGGTATCTCTGTCCAAACCTCATTAATTCTTCCAGCTATAGAGTAAACTTGAACAGCAAGTGAAGGTATGAAAAAGGAATGCATTACGTCATTACCAGTGATAAGAAATTTTATTTTAGTTCCCTCTGGAACAACTAATGGATTATCAACATCTAATAATCTTTTTTGCCCATCTTTAATTTTGTCTTCTTCGATCATATACGAGTCAAAATTTATTTTTTCGTCAGGGTACTCATAATTCCAATACCATTGAGCACCTGTCACCTTGACGACCATATCATATTCTTTATCTGTCTCTTGAAGATATAAAAGTTTAAATGAAGGTACAGCTATCACAACTAAAATTAGTACTGGTATGACTGTCCATAAAACTTCTATGATTGTATTATGTGAGGTTTTTGATGGTATTTTATTAGAATTTTCTTTATATCTCCAACAAACATAAACCAAAAGCGCCAGTACAAAAAGTGAAATTAATGTAATTACAACTAATAAAAAATTATGAAGATCCGTTGCTGTTTCAGCAATAATTCCAGATGGTGGTTGTAAATCCATTTGCCAAGGTTTAGGTTCAGATGCAGATACAACCTTGGGTAATAAATTAATAGTTAAAAGTAATATATAAAATTTTAAGTAAGACATATTCGAATTCTTTTTATTTATACTAATTATTTAAACTTTTTAAATAAAATTTCTAGTAAAAATGTTTTTTTTTTTTAATTAATAATTAAAATATAATACAAACAAAATGAATTTAGAAATTATGTCTGAACAAGATACAATAAAATCAACTGATAAATTATTTTTTGAAGATAATGACATCTCTAAAAATAAGACTTTCGACGTTGTTAATAGTACATTAAATAATTGTAATGGTGGTGAACTTTATTTTGAAAATACAGATTTTGAAACACTTTATTTTACAGATTCAAGAATACAAAATATATCACAAAGTTCATCTCAAGGTTTTGGTTTTAGATCTATTAAAGACGATACCGTAGCCTTCTCATGTTCAGATAATATTTCTTATGAAAATATAATTAATGCTTCAAAAACAGTTAATTCAATTATTAACTCAAAAAATAAGGATGATACAGTTTATAAAAAAAATCAGAACATTAAACCACTATATATTTCTAAAAATCCACTGACAAACTTAGAATTTTCAAAAAAAATTATGCTTTTAGAAAAGATAAATAATTTTGCAAGAAAATTAGATAATAGAGTTATTCAAGTGTCAATCTCACTAACAGGAAGTTATTCACATATTCAAATATTAAAAAAAGATTGTGAAAATCATGCTGATTTAAGACCTTTAGTAAGATTGAATGTTCAAATTGTTGTTGAATCAAATGATAAAAAATCTTCTGGGTCTTCTGGCTACGGGGGGAGATCTTTATATGATGAATGGATTGACGAAAAAAACTGGAAAAGAAAAGTTAAAGAGGCATTAAGGTTAGCTGTTTTAAATTTGGATGCCAAACCTGCTCCAGCAGGCGAGTTACCTGTTGTTCTAGGTCATGGTTGGCCAGGAGTTATGTTACATGAAGCAGTTGGGCATGGATTAGAAGGTGATTTCAATAGAAAAGGTACATCACTGTATTCAAATAAAATTGGAGAGAGAGTTGCCTCTAAAGGTGTAAACGTATTTGATGATGGAACAATTATTAATAGAAGAGGTTCATTAACAATTGATGATGAAGGAGTACCTTCACAAAAAAACTTACTAATTGAAGATGGAATACTTGTAAAATATATGCAAGACACTCAAAACGCTTATTTAATGAATGTTGAACCCACCGGTAATGGAAGAAGACAATCTTTTGCTCATTGCCCTATGCCAAGGATGACAAATACTTACCTAGATAATGGTTCTTTCTCTTCAAAAGAAATCATAGAAAGTGTAGATAAGGGTATCTATGCTGTGAATTTTGGAGGAGGTCAAGTTGACATTACTAGCGGAGACTTTGTTTTTTCTTCATCAGAAGCTTATATGATTGAAAATGGTAAAATTAAGTATCCAATAAAAGGAGCTACTTTGATTGGTAATGGAGCAAATGCAATGCACAAGATTAAAATGGTCGGAAACGATCTTAAACTTGATGAAGGTATTGGCACTTGTGGAAAAGATGGTCAAGGTGTACCTGTGGGTGTTGGACAACCTACATTATTGATGGACGGCATTACTATTGGTGGAACAAATATTTAGTTATTAATTGTAAAAATTTTACTAATATCTTTTTCCCAAACACCATTAAATTTTCTTAACAACTCATCGGCCGATGTTTCTTGATTTTCTAACATATTTAATAATGGGTCTAAAAATTGTGTTTCACTCACCCCATTTCTATCTTTAAAATTTCTTCTCTTAAGACCTTCATAAGAGATATTCAAAAGATCTTTAGCTACATTAATTATTTTAGATGAACCTATAATCCCATCTAATCCAAATTTGGCAGCAGAGATTCTACTTTCTTCTAACAAGGGTACATTCATAAATTTTTTTGCAACATGGAACGCTTCATCTAAACTTTTTTCATCATATAAAAGCCCTACCCAAAAAGCAGGTAACGCACAAATTCTATTCCATGGTCCTCCATCCGCACCTCTCATCTCTAAGTATTGTTTTAATCTAACCTCAGGGAAAGCAACAGTCACATGATCTTCCCAATCTGACATTGTAGGAAATTTACCTTCAAACCCATCTAATTTTCCATTCAAAAATTTTGCAAATGATTTTCCAGCAGCATTATGATATGTGCCTTTGTCATAAACAAAATACATTGGTACAGATAAAAGATATTCTGTCCAAGCTTCATATCCAAAATCTTTACTAAAAACAATATCAGGAAAACCAGATCTTTTACTATCTGTATCTGTCCAAGTGTAAGCCCTCAAAGATGAATAGTTACTGATTTTACCTTCAATAAATGGAGAGTTTGAAAATAAAGCAGTTGCAATAGGTTGCAATGCCAAAGAAGTTTTAAATTTTTTAACCATATCCATTTCATCTGAATAATCTAAATTAACCTGTATGGTACAAGTTCTTATCATCATGTCTATTCCAAGGTTTCCAACTTTTGGCATATGATTTTTCATAATTTCATATCTGTTTTTTGGCATCCAATTTATTTGATCTCTTTTCGAAATAGGATCAAATCCCAATCCAAGCATCACAAAATCCAACTCGTTAGAAATTTTTCTCATCAAATTCAGATGCAAACCCGCTTCATTACATGTCATGTGTAAGTTTCTTAAAGGTGCACCAGATAATTCAAATTGCCCTCCAGGTTCAAGAGATATAGAAGAACCTGATTTATGTTTCAATCCAATTAAATTGTTACCTTCATTAATTTTCTCCCAATCTTCTTCTTCTGCAATTTTGCTTAGAATAGTGTTTATTCCATTTAAATCTTCATAACCCAATCTTTTAAAGTCATTTTTTTTAAATAAAAATTTTTCATGTTCAGTTCCAATAAGCCACTCATCTCTTTTCTTTTCACCTTCTTTGAACCACTGGAAAATTTTATCAAGATTTAATGTTTGTTTATTGTCCATCACTAAGTCTCTTATAATTCATTAATTTATCTTATAACTTGAGTTAATTATATTTAAATAAGATAGTCCAACTATTGCTGCAGTATCAGATCTTAAAATGGTTTTGCCTAAACTTACAGGAAAAACAAATTTAAAAGTTTTTAACATCTCATTCTCTTCCACAGAAAACCCACCTTCAGGTCCAATTAATAAAGATGATTTAACAAAATTTTTTTTATTTAGGATAGTTAAATTTTTATTAATTTTTAAAATTTCATCTGCATATAAAATACTTCTATTTTTATCCCATTTTTGCAATAACGCCTGTATTGTCTGTAAATCAATAATTTCTGGAATTGAAATTCTATTTGACTGTTCGCTAGCTTCTCTAGCAATAGCATGCATTCTATTTATATTAATATCTCTGATAGATGATCTTTCAGTTAAAACTGGAAAAATCTTCTTAACACCTAATTCTGTTGCTTTTTGAACAATAAAATCAATTTTATTTTTTTTTACTAATGAAAAAATAAGAAAAATATCATTAAGAATTTCAGTATTTTTTGAGGGTTCAAAAATGTTTAAGGTTATTTCATCTTTTTGTATTTTTATTATTTTAGAAAAAAACTCCTTATCGTTTTCATTAAATAAATTAATTTGATCATTTTCTTTGCATCGCATTACATTTTTCAAGTAATGAGTATCATTTTTGCCTAATACAATTGTCTTATTTAAAGAGAGTTTTTGACTACAATATAATCTTATCATTTTATTTAATTTTGTTTTCATTGTTATTTTTATTTATCATATATAATAACAATAATTTATACATATATTTACTATCAAATATGAAAATAAAAACAGACATGCCTGAAAATGGTTGGTGGGATAAATTACCAAAAACAACACATAAATGGATTAGGTTAGGTAGGTTCGATAGACCAATAGGAAGTTGGCTATTATTACTTCCGTGCCTTTGGACAATTCCAATTTTTTTAAATTCAATAACTAAATTATTTGAAATGTATTTAATATTTATAATCGGTGCTTTTTCAATGAGAGCAGCTGGCTGTATAATTAACGATCTATGGGACAGGGATATTGACAGAAAAATTTCTAGAACTCGTTTAAGGCCAATTGCAAGTGGAGAAATATCTCCAAAAGAGGCCTTTGGATTTTTAATAATTCTTTTGACAGTTTCTTTATTGTGCTTATTAAACTTAAACAAATTTACTTGGTTAATCGCTTTATCTTCTCTCCCATTAATTATATTATATCCACTTGCAAAAAGAATAACAAAATGGCCTCAATTTGTATTAGGAATAACTTTTAGTTGGGGAGTTCCCACAGCATGGGCTGCAACTAATACAGAATTTAATGTTGGAATTTTTTTTCTTTATTTAGGAACTGTTTTTTGGATCGTAGGTTATGACACTATATATGGTTATCAAGATAAATTTGAAGATAAAGTCTACAACATAAAAAATACAGCAATCACAACTGAAGATTATTATGTTAAATTTATAATGTTTTTCTACATTATTTCTATCTTAAATTTTCTGATAGCAGGCGTTATTTTAAAAATACATTTTGGTTGGTATATAGGTCTATTTTTTATGTTTATGCACTTTACATATCAAATTAAAAAGGCAAAAACCATTAATAGAAATCAGGCATTAAAACTATTTAAATCGAATAAGATTGCTGGGTTATTTTTAACTTTAGGATCAATATCTAAATTTTTAGAGATGGTCTAAAATAAAGATCTACTAATATCATATGAGGAAAGGTTAAGGCAGCAAGACCAATAAATGTTAATTTAATTATAGAGTGATCTAGAGAAATACTAAAATTTAAATATGTTAAAATTAAAAAACCTAAAACCCAGGTTAAAAGTGTAAAAAATAAAAACATGTTTCTAATATTTTTGTTAGACAAATTATTTCTTAATGATGGCAATATTCTTTTGATGTGGTTAAAACTATGAATGAAACAAAAGTAAAAAGAAAAAGCAAAAATTGCATTTGTTGTATAAATGATCATAGATATTAAAAAAATACGAATAATGTAATTTTTTTTAATTTCATCAAAATTTATATAAAAGTGAAATGGCAATAATATTAACCATAGGTATAAGCCATATTTTAAAATTAACCAAAGATCGTCAGTGTTGTGATTATTTAGAAGAATTTGGTAAATTGAATTAACTTCATTTAAATGAAAAAAACTGATTCCAAAAATTACAATTCCTCCATTTATATATGCTGATAACCAACATTTATAGCTTTTAGACCAACTTATATCACCCAGTCCAAAATGAATAATACTTACAAACAAGAAAATAATCAGAGTAATATTAGGGATTAAATACCATATCAGTGCAATAGCTAAGGCTAAGAATGAATAACAAAATATAAAAAAAAATTTTGATTTTAAATTCTTATAATAACCTAATGTTAATGCTATTGAAGCATCAAAAGCACCATGAGGGACTCCAAAAACAAAAATCAAAATCAAAGATAAATAATCTAATAAATCAAACATTAATTAATTTTCAATTTTTTTTAATATACTGCCATATTGCACCCAAAAATAAAAGTTTTGGTAAAGAATATATAATTTTTAACCAAGTCATCAAACTTTGATTACCATTCATGAATAAGGCCATTTCATCTCCAGATAATTTACTATTCATTTTATAAAATAAATCTGGAAAAATCCTAGGGTTTCTTTCCAGAGCTTTTATAAAAATTTTATCCATGAACAGACTAAATTTAGTATGGATAAAATTATTAATTTTTAAGTTATTATTTAATTGATAAATAATGTTACTAATTTGCTGTTGAATATAAATAAAAGTGTAACCCGAAGAAGGTTTTGTTGCCCCACCTCTCGTTCCAATACTAACAGAATTTTCTAGTGAAAAATTCATATATTGCATTGGTATTATACCTTTTTCTTCTTTAAGCACTTTAAAAAAATTAGTATTAAAATTTTCTTTTAAATAAGAATTAATAGCACTTAAATAAAATTTTCTATCTTCAACATTTTTTGAAAATAAAGTAGATTCTATTAATGCTTTTTTCTTTGAAAAAGGTATAACATAGATAAAATGTAACCCTCGCGATTGATTACATCTAAAATCCATAAGGATAACAGTAGATGGGTCAAATTTATTTTCATTAGTCTCAATAGTTAAGCCTATAAAATGCTGTAATAAGATATTTTTATTAAAGGTTATATTCCTACAATCAAAAAAATAATCTCCTTCAATAAGTTTTTTATCAACAAAAAATTTTGAATTTTTATATTCAACCTTTTTTTTTATCATTTTTACATTTGAATTATGTATTTTGTCCTTACAAAAATTTATCCATTTTTTTTTATTAATTAAACAATAAGGATGCTGTTTTGAATAAAATGTTTTTTCATTCCTGTAATTTATAATTTTCCATTTATTCCATTTAAGACAAATTTTATCAAAATCATTAGAATATTTATTACTCCAAAAACCCCAATAATGATCCTTTTCATCATTTTCAGTCCCTAAATAAAATTTAAATGACGCATCTTTAACTTCTTGTGATCTCCTTATGAAAGAAAACCCTGCGCAACCACCACCAAAAATATTGATAATTTTTTTTTTCATAAGATTTCTTTTAAGTATTTGTGCAAGGTATGATCATGTTTTGGAAACTTAAATTTAAAAAAAACAAATATATTTGTTAAAGATTTTAATGTAAGTTTTAGTTTTTCAAAATTTGTTGTGTATATTCTTCCTTTATACCAAATAAATTTATTTTTTTTTAATTTAACCCCAATTTCTCTATAAATATTTGAAGCAATACCAATAGCAATTCTAAATTTAAAATTTAAAAAAACTAATCCTTTATTTCCACTTCTATAATATAAGTCAGAAATTAGTAAAATTTTTTTTATGGCATCTTTTAAAATTAAGTGGTTTGAATGATCATGATCTTTAGTTAAAATTAAGATTTCCTTAGGAGTTAATTCATTAATAAATTTACCAGGTAAGTAACGTCTATTAAGTTTAGAATCTTCTTCAATATCTCTTAATATATTTGTTAGCTGCATAGCTATACCTAAATCAATTGCGAAGTTAAAAGAATTTTTATCTTTACACTCAAGAGCAATACACATTAATACACCTACAGTGCCCGCAACTCTATAACAATATAAAATTAATTGTTCTTCACTTTTTATTCTAACCAATTTTTGATCAAAGATTAGGCCGTGAATAAGATCTATAATTTTACTTTTTGCTAACTCACAATTTTTCAAATAGCTAGGAACATAAACATTATTTTCTTCTAATTTTTGATAATCATTTTTCTCAATTAAATCTAAAATGAAGTTTAACTTTATAAAATTTTCATCTTTTGTGTTGGTATCAGCTATATCATCCAACAATCTACAAAAAGAGTATAATTCGGCGCACCTAACAAAATATTTTTTTGGTAATAATTTACCAGCCCAATAAAAACTTTTTCCATTTTGTCTCAGAATTTCTAGATGATTACTCATTTAAGATTATATTCTCAACCACTTTTGCTGACGATAATACTCCAGGTATACCTGCTCCAGGATGAGCCCCCGATGAAGCAAAATATAAATTATCAATATGTCGATCTTTATTATGGTATCTAAACCACGCTGATTGTAAAAATATAGGAGCAATGGAAAAACCGGCACCATGCATTGACCTATATTGATTTTTAAATTCATTCGGGGTCATATAGAAATCATTACATATACTCTGTTTTAATTTTGGCAATATAGTTTTATCTAAACTTTCAATTATTCTTTCTCTCAACTTATCTCCTTCAACCTTCCAATCAACTTTACCTTGTAAATTCGGAACTGGACACAAAACATAAAAACTATCGCAGCCTTTAGGAGCAAAACTTTTATCTGTAGCTGTAGGTCTATGAATATAAAGAGAAAAATCTTTTGCAAGAATTTTTTTATCAAATATATCTTTTAACAAGCCCTCAAATCTTTTGCCCATCCATATAGTATGATGTGCGACTTTTGGATAATTTTTGGTTGTTCCAAAAAAAAGAACAAACATTCCCATAGAATATTTTGTAAAAAAATCAGGTAGAAATTTTTTTCTTTTTTTTGTTTTCAAAATTTCTTTATAAAAGGTCGGAGGGTCGCCATTAAAAATTAATTTATCACATTTATAAAGATTATTATTATTATCCGATATAGAAACAATCTTTCCACTTTCTATGTTAACATTTCTTATATCTATATTTAATTTAATTTCAATTTTTTGTCTTAACATTAATTTTTTTAATTCTGTTATAATTTTTCCTGTTCCACCCATACAAAAATACACTCCCCAATTTCTCTCTAAATAATGAATTAATGCATATATAGAAGTAGTGTTAAAAGGATTACCGCCAACAAGCAAAGGGTGAATTGAAAATGCTGAACGTATTTTTGGATTTTTTAAGTATCTTCCGACTAATTGCGAAACCGTTAAATGAGCTTTTAATTTAATTAATGCCGGTATTTGTTTACACATGAACCAAAAAGAATTAAATGGCTTATCTGATAATTGAGTAAAGCCAATATCAAAGATATCTTTTGAAATTTTTAACAACTTTTCATAACCTTCCGCGTCATCATTGGAAAATTTTTTAATTTCAAGTTTTGTATCTTTTACTGTTCTACAATAGTCAAAAGATGATTTATCATGAAAATAAAATCTATACCATGGATCTAAAGCGACAAATTTTAGATATTTTTCTCTGTTCTCACCAAACAAACTAAATAACTCGTCAAACATAAAAGGAGCAGTAATAACTGTAGGACCAGCATCATGCTTAAATCCTTTTAAATTAAAAACTTGGGCTCTACCACCAATTTCTGGTAATCTATCAATCAAAGTAACTTTATGTCCTAAAGCTCTTAGTCTAAGAGCACTTGCGATACCACCAAAACCTGACCCAACAACAATTGAATTTATTTTCTTTTCTTTACTCATTTAGAAATATTTTAAATTTAGATTAAAAAAAAAGCCAGCCCAAAAGGGCTGGCCTTAATTAAAGTTGTATATAGTTTAAGCTTTTGCAGTAGAATCCGCAGCTGCCCAAATCGCTAAACAAAATCCAATTTTATTTAGAACGTCAGCAATGTTATAGATCATATTTAGACTGTTTGCATCTGCGCCACCAGCCATGTAACCTACAAAATAGCCTATTGGATAAATAGCCCATCCAATTGTAACAATCCATCTCATTGTAGCAAATCCAGATTGAACAGCTTCAGGTGCATCTGATGCGCTAACTTTACCAGCTTCACCAGCAAAAATTTCATAAAGAATATAAATCCAACCAGCCATTCCGATAACGAAACCTAGTGTTGCATTTATGAAACCAGCTTCACCTAAATATCCACCAACAAGCATTATTACGGAACCTATGAATAGTCTCCAAAATACACCCATTGCTATAGTTGTACAAGCTGCAAGTATGATATAAAACTCTATCATCTGTAACGGAACAGTAATAATCCAGTCTACATATCTAAATACAGTAGGCGATGCTCCAGTGGAAACCCAAACATCTCTCATGTAAAAATAATGGACTGCTGCCACCATACATACTAAGCCGCCAACAACCAAAGATGTTCTCCATTTCCCTTCAAATCTTAATGACTCAAGAAAAAAGAATGTAGCTGCTGCTACCATAGCAATAGAGATAATCCAAAAAGTAATACCTACTGGATCTGTAGGCTCTAAGTTGCCAGAAGCAAAACTTAAAGTTGGTAGTCCAGCAAAAAATACTGCTGGCAATATATATTTTAAAAATTTGAACGACATTAAGGTCCTCCCCTATAAGTTAAAATTCGCTCGGAATTAGAAAATTCTAATTTGCTGAAGAGAATATGTTTTAATTGAACTTGAATCAACAGTAAAAACGATCTGATTCAGATATTAAATAAAAATTTATACTAAATTATTGAATTTATTATATATTTTATTTTCAAAAAAAAATAATTAATTTTCTTGATTTTTAAAATTCTTCATTTTTTAAAATTTCATAACAATATGTAGTAGTAAGCGCTAATTATTTTAATAAATATTGTTACCAGTGATTTTAACATCTATAACTTTCCAAGGAACATTATTAGGTACAAAGCTATTTTGTGACATTTTATCGATTAATGAGAGCCTTATACTTTTATTTGAAATCATTTTTTTTAACCAACTTTCTAACGAATTTTGACCGATAGGATTTTCTAAAAATAATTTATTTAATGCTTGATACTCATTAATAGATGAATGTGTATTTGTATTTGATTTTATATCTTTCAATCTCAATGGTTCATTTCCATCAAATAAATACCCTCCTCTAATTGAAATGTACCCAAAAATAGGACCAGAATAATTAACTTCTTGAATAGTAACTGTATTTTTATCTAATTCTACGTAATGATAAGCTATTCCCAAACCCTCTGAGAGGTGCATGATTTGTAATTGATCATAATTTAACCAAAGTAAGTTCAAATCAGACACTGATCCTTCACAAGGCCACTGAGTTGCGGGAATAGAACCGTATGCTGACATTGAAGCCGCATAAACAATGACAGAATTATATAATTTTGCTGGAGTTACACATAGATTCTCTTTTGCACCAAATTTATTTTTTAATTGATATGGAGATCTATTAGATCCAATAGATAAAATTGGAACTCTATCTTTAAGTGATATGTGTATCCCTCGATAAAATTTTCCATTCTTAAATGTAAACGGGATTGTAGGTGCTTTATAAGGGTAACTTATTGCTTTTTCAAACCAGTTATGTTCTGGGAAATATTTTTTATCTGCATGAACAAAACATTCCATTATAATCACAAACCTAATAATTCATCAAAACCAAATCTTAAATTCATACATTGAATTGCTGCAGCAGAAGCTCCTTTTCCAAGATTATCAAAATTTGCAGAAATTATTAATTGACCACTATTTGTATTTTTAAAAATATTAATTTCAACATCGTTTGAATTTACAATTAAGTTTGGTTTATAAAAACCATCAGGAAATTGAATGTCATCATTAGATTTAACTTTAATAAATTGTTGATTTTGATAATAGTCGCTGAAGAAACCCTCAATCTCAAAAAAAGAGGTTTCTTTTTCAAAATCTTTTTTGGTCAAAAATAAATTTACAATCATACCTTGATAAAAATTTGCGACCGATGGTAAAAAAATTGGATTATTTTCTAAACCACAATGAAATTTAATTTCTGGGAGATGTTTATGATTTAAATTTAATCCATAGTAAAAAAAAGGGGAATCATTATTATTCTGATATTCAATTAAATGTTTTCCGCCCCCACTAAACCCACTAACTGCTTGAATTAAAAACTGGTGAGAATTAGAAATTAATCCCATCTTTGTCAATGGAAATATAATTAGATTTGATCCTGTTGCATAACATCCTGGAACTGCAATAAAATTAGATTTATTTATCTTATTTCTGTATTCATCTGATAATTCAGGCAATCCATAACTCCACATTGTAGAAGTTCTGTGTGCTGTAGAAGCATCTATAAAAATAGGACAATCTTCTTCTAGTTCTTTTCCTGTAGCAACAGCTTCTTGTGAGGCTGCGTCAGGTAAACACAAAAATACTAGATCAGCCTTTTTCATCATTTCCTTTTTCTCTAATAAATTCTTTCTTTTATTAGGATCAATATTAATTACTTCTATATTTGGATGTTTGTCTAATCTTTCATAAATTTGAAGCCCTGTAGTCCCTTCTTCACCATCTATGAAAACTTTTTTTATCATACAAATCCTCTAATTATTGAAAGAAATTAAAAAACATTTAAATTACTTATAATCAATTAATCAAAATAACTAAAATGAAAACGTACAAAACAAATGAAATAATCTCTCTATTACTTGATAAATCGAAAAAAAATGGTGCTACTGATACTGAAGTTATTATATCAAAAAGCTATGGAAAATCATTAGAAGTTAGAAATAATGTAAAAGAAAAAATAGAAGAATTTGATACATTCAATATTGGAATTAGAGTATTTAAAGGCAAAAAGTTTTCTATACTTTCAACAAATAAAATTGATGAAAAATCATTAATAAAATTAGCTAATAAAGCTACAGAAATTGCTGAAGTTTCACCTGAAGATAATTTTAGTGGCATTGCCACAAAAAACGATTTGGATCGGAACCCTATAAATAAAAAAGTTGAAATTCTTACAAATGATAGTTTTGAACCTTCAATTGATCAATTAGAGACTAGAGCTAATGAAATAGAAAATCATGCTCTAAATTTTTCTAATAAATTAGTAAGTGATGGTGTTCATGTAGCTTGGTCTAAGAGTGAAACTTATTATTCTAATAGTAATAATTTTTATGATAAACACCTTAAATCAAATAATTTAAATTCTTTGACACTTATAGCTTCTAAATCAGATAAAATGGTAAGAGATTATGATTATTCATCAAAGGTATTTTATAACGATATTGAAGAACCAAAATTAATAGCTAGGAGAGCTGCTAAAAAGGTTTTAGATAAAATTGGATCTACTAAAGCACCGACAGGTAAATTTCCAGTAATTTTTGAACCAAGGGTAGCTAAATCAATTCTTAGCCATATAATTTCTGGAATTAATGGAACTTCAATTATAAATGGAACAAGTTTTTTAAAAGGAAAACTAAATGAACATATCTTTAATAAAAAAATAAATGTTGTTGATGACCCACATTTAAGCAAAGGACTAGGATCAAAATTATTTGATGCAGAGGGTTGTGGAACAAAAAAAATTGAGCTTGTTTCTAATGGGATATTAAAAAATTATTTGCTTAACCTTTCATCAGCGAGACAATTAGGTTTGAATACTAACTGTAATGCTACAAGAAACTTGACTTCACCTCCAGGCATAGGCGTAAGTAATGCTATGATTATGCCGGGCAATATTGATGAAAAAGATATGATAAAAAATATTTCAAATGGGTTTTATATTACAGAATTACTCGGATCAAGCGTTTCTTTAATCACTGGTGATTATAGTAGAGGAGCAAGTGGATTTTGGATTGAAAATGGCAAACTCTTAAATCCGATATCTGAAGCTACTATTGCAGGAAATTTAAAAGAAATGTTTTTACAAATGTTACCTGCAAATAACTTAGATTTAAATTCAACAATTTCTGCACCCAGCATATTAATTAATGAAATGACAATTGCAGGGGGATCTAATACTTAACAGTAAACTTAAAATTTTAAGATATTGGTATGAAATGATGATAGTTGATCATGGTTTTTTAAGACTATTGTATAATAATTTTCATAAAATTGATGATAATATGTATAGATCTAATATGCCGACACCTCAAAGAATTAAAAAATATAAAAAACTTGGAATCAAAACCATTATCAACCTTAGAGGTGGAAAAAAAGATGGTGGCTGGTTTCTTGAAAAAAAAGCATGTGAGCAAAACGAAATAGAGCTTGTAAACTTAGTAGCTCGATCACGTGCAGCACCAGATAAAAATATGATTTTTAAAGCTAACGCAGTTTTTAACTCAATAAAATACCCAGCCTTAATTCATTGTAAGTCTGGGGCTGATAGAGCTGGTATAATAGCTTTTCTTTTCAAAGTTTTAAAATCGAGAGAAAAACCAGAAGTAGCAAAAAAACAACTTTCATTAAAATATCTTCATATAAAACACGCAAAGACTGGTATACTCGATGCTTTTTGTGATCTTTACATCAAATATTATAAAAAAACTAAGAATCCAGATTTTATTTATTGGACGAAACATATTTACAAGCCTCAAGAATTAGAAGCAACTTTTTCTGAAAATAAATTCTTTGAAAAAATCATTACAAAAATTTTGAGAAGAGAATGAATTTATTTAATTTTACTATTAGAAATTATTAATTTTTGAGAATTTTTATTTATTTCATAGTCTTCATGAGAAATATATATACATGTTTTATTTTTACTTAATTGATTAATTGATTTTAAGATATTTTTTGATGTTATAGAATCTAGAGCACTCGTAACTTCATCTAACAATAAGATTTTTGAATTTTTTAAAAAAGCTCTAGCTATTGAAATTCTTTGTTTTTGACCTCCAGATAAGTTACTACCTGCTTCACCAATAACAGTATCATATCCCTTTTCTTGACTTATAATAAAATCATGAATATTAGCTAATTTAGCAGCTTTTATTATTTCATGTTTTGTGGCGTTTAATTTACCTAAAGATATATTATTATGAAAAGTATCGTTGTATATCATCGTTTCTTGACTAACTAAACTTATATTTTGTCTCAAAGAAAAAAGTGATACATCTTTTATATTCACATCATTTATGAAAATATTCCCTTTTTTAGGATCTATAAATCTACTGATTAAATTAAATATTGTTGATTTCCCAGTACCACTTTCACCAATAATATGCATTTTTGATTTTTTTGTTTTAAAAGAAATTTTATCAAGAATAATTTTATTTTTTTCGTAAAAAAAACTTACATTTTTGAATTCAATAGTTGGATTATTTGGAATTTTAAGTTCTTTTTTAACATTACTAATTCTTTCAATTTTTGGGATTTCGTTTAATTGTTTATAGATTCTTTGCAATGCGCTTAAACCTTCTTGTAAAATAGTATTAAAAGTTCCCAAAGCTCTGGCAGGTTGAGCTAACATTAGTAATGCAGTAACAAACCCAATTACACTCCCAATTGTCATAAAACCAGAATTAATTCTATAACTAGCAATTAAAATTACAAAGGCAGCTGCAATTCCTCCCAACACTTCTAAAAGTGGCAAAACTTTTGCTCTTCCTTTTACAATATCAAATAGACTTAGAAATAAACTATCTAAAGATTTATTTATTCTATTTTTCTCTAGTTTTTCTAATGAATATGACTTAATCATTGAAATATTTCTAAAAATTTCAGATAAAAAAGAGGTTAAGCTCTCCATCTTTTCTTGTAATGATAATGCATAAAATCTTTGTTTTTTTCCAATGGATATGATCGGTTTTAATGCAAGTGGATAAATTGATAAGACAACTACAGCTAAAACCCAGTCTAACCAAATCAAATAAACTATCAAAAATACAATTGTTATTAGATCTCTAATTAAATTATTTAAAGATCTTTCCACACTATCCCTTATTAGATTAACATCATTCATTATTCTTGAAATATGATTTCCGGAAGAAATTTTTTTAATCATATCTAAATCAGAGAATAACAAATGATTTGATAATTTTTTTTGAATATCAATACTAACTTTTAATGTTACTTTTGATACTTGTTTTATTTGAAAAAACATTGCTATACCTCTCATAGATGCAACAAGAGCAATTATAGTTGGAAGAAAAAACAACGAATATTTATTTTCAGTGAAATTATCAAAAACTTTTTGTATTAAAAATGGATAAATTGCAGTAGTTAGACTAACAATTAAAAGTAAAATTAAACAAATAAAAATATCAGACTTTTGATTAATTAAAAAATCTTTGTTTATTTTTTTAATTAATTCTAAGTTTTTTAGATTTTTTTTATTCATTTGATATATGTATACAATATATTAATTAATTAATAAAAATGTAATTATTATAAAATGAAATTTATAAAAAGAATCAGCAAAAATAAACTTGGACAAAAATTTCTGGGTTTTTTAGTTTTTATTGTTACAAACTTTACGTATAAATCAATCTCTTGGAAAGAACTAAAAAAACCAAATAGTTATTATTATAAAAAAAAAGAACCTGTTATTTTTTGTACTTGGCATAATAGACTTTATTGTGGACCATATTTATTACCAACAAAAAAATTAGAAATAAATGCTCTTCAATCATCTCATTCTGATGGAATGATGACTGATATTTTATTTAAATTAATAAATATGAAAATAATTTATGGCTCCTCCAAAAAAAAAGGTGTTAGCGCATTTATAAAAATGATTAAAGCTATTGAAAATGGAGAAAGTATAGCAATAACACCAGACGGACCAAAAGGTCCAAAAGAAATCGTAAAAGATGGAATAATCAAACTTGCACAAAGAACTGGAGCTCCAATTGTACCTTTATTTTGGAAAGTTAAAAATCATAAACTTTTGAATTCATGGGATAACTTTATAATACCATTTCCTTTTTCAAAAGGTGTTTACATTTTTGGTGAGCCCATTCATGTTAAAAGGAAAGTTACAGCAAAAAAACTCTTTCAAATTAAGAATTCGATTCAAAATGAATTTGATAAACTTACAAAAGAAGTAGAAAATTATAATTTTAGTAAAAAAGTTAAATAAATGACATATGTGTTTTATAATTTTTTATGGAAATTAATTGATTATTTTTTAATTAATTATCTTAATTTCAGAGTTGAAAAAGGGAAAGAAATTAAATCAAGGCTTAATGAAAGATTTGGTAAATGTTATATAAGAAAAGAGAATAAAAAAATCATTTGGATACATGGCTCAAGTGTTGGAGAATCAGTTGCTGCTCTTGCCTTAGCAAACTCAATGTTAAAAAACGGATTTGATAAAAAGAAATTCCATTTCTTAATTACAACAAATACTGTTACTTCATCAAACTTTGTTAATAATAAAATTAAAAAAGGGTTTCCAGGAACACATCAATTTAATCCTCTTGATAACCCAAAGTTCGTAAACAAATTTTTAGACTTTTGGAGGCCAGAAATGGCCATATTTGTAGAATCAGATTTTTGGCCAAATTTAATTTATAGATCATCAGTTAAAAAAATTCCCTTAATTTTAGCATCATCTCAGATGTCCATAAAATCTTCTAGATTTTGGCGAGGGTTAGGAAGAGGGTTAGCTAAAAAAGTTTTTGAAAAAATTGATCTTGTTTTGGCTGTTGATCCATCAAATGCTGAATTATTTAAGTCCTTAGGCTCCAAAAAAGTGAAAAGTTTAACAAGTTTAAAATCTATTGCTGAAAAACCACAAGTTAATATTGAATATATATTGAAATTAAAAAGTTGTTTAAAAAATAAAAATATTTTTTTAGCTGCATCGACTCATCCTGGCGAAGAAGAAATTCTAATTAGGCTTGCAAATAATTTAAGAAGCAAAGGAATTGATAATATACTAATTATAATTACTCCTCGGCATATTGAAAGAGGAAAAGATATAAAAAAACTTATATTAAGTGCTGGATATGATATTAAATGTAGAAGCAACGATGAATTGCCTTCTCAAAGCGATTATTTTTATTTGGCAGATACTATGGGAGAAATGGGATCATTAATTGAAATTTCTAATCTTGTTTTTGTAGCTGGCTCTTTAGTTAAAAAAATTGGAGGTCACAATCCTATAGAAGCTGCCAGTTTAGGAAAGGCAGTAATTATGGGGCCTTACACAGAAAAATGTACTGCGCAAATCAACGATCTAGTTTGGTCAGGAGGTGCAATTAAAATTGAAAACTCACCAGAATTTAAAAATGTTTTTATTGAAAAAGTAATTTCATTACTTAATCAACCATTAATACTAGAGGATATGGGCAAAAATGCCCTAGATGCTTGTAGTTATGCTCAATTAAGAGCAGATGAAGCTAGCGATTATCTTTTAGAAATGTTCAAGAATAGAAGTGTAATTAAATGACTTTTTTTTATAATTTGTGGTACTCAAACTCATTACAATACAAATTAATTTCCTTAATGCTTTACCCTTTTTCTTTATTATGGATCATCATAGACAAATTAAAATTTCTTATAACAAAACCTTACACTTCTCATCTCAAAATAATATGTGTAGGTAACATAAATGTAGGTGGAACTGGAAAAACACCGATATCAATATTTATATTTAAAATTCTAAAAAAAATGGGGTATAGTCCCATATTTTTGACTTCCGGCTATAAAGGTAAAATTTCTAAACCATGTATAGCTAATAATAATATTATACAATTTGGAGATGAAGCTATAATTTTAAAAAATATAGGACCAACAGTTGTATCAAAGAATAAGTTAGAGGGAGTCAAATATATTGAGAACTTAAACTCAAAAAAGAAAATTTATAATATTATAGTTATGGATGATGGCTTACAAAATTATTCAATAGGAAAAGACTTATGTTTTTTGACTGTTGATAGAAAATCATTATTTGGAAATGAGTTTTGTTTACCTTCAGGTCCTTTAAGACAATCATTAAATTCATGCAAAAAAAATATAAACAAAATTATCTTAACCGGAAATCGAAATTTTAAAAAAAATAATAATATTTTAAAAAAAGATATTTTGAATAGTTATATAAAAGTTGACAAAGTTTCTGTTAAAAAAAAATATTTAGCTTTCTCTGGCTTAGGTAATAACGTAAAGTTTTTTGATACTCTTAAAAGCGCTAATTATAATATAGCTTTAACAAAAGAATTTGAGGATCATCATAATTATAAAGAAAATGAAATTGATGATCTTATAAAACTTGCTAATGAAAATAACCTTAAATTAATCACTACTGAGAAAGATATTGTTAAGATACCAAAAAAATATCATTTAAAAATTAATTGTCTTAAAATGAAAATTGAATTTGATAAACAAGATTTAATAAGCTTAAAATCATTACTAAAAAATAAATTAAATGACTGACCCAATATCTTTTAAAATTAAAAAAAAAATTGATAGATATATTCATGACCCTATAGTTGCATTAATTATACTCCCTTTTTTTTTAATATTAAAAATTCTACCATTTAAGATTTCTTCATTAATTTGCGGATCTTTAGTATATTTAATTGCTCCATTTACCAAATATCAAAAAAGAGTTCTTAATAATTTAAATATCGCTTTCCCAAAAAAAAAAGAAGCAGAAAAAATTAAAATTTCAAAGAGATTCTGGTTTAATTTTGGTCAAATAATCGGAGAACTTCCTCATATAGATAAGATTATTTCATCAAAAAAAATTTTTATTTCAGGTCACAAGAAAATTCAAAAAGGTCCAGCTATTTTAATTGGAGCTCATTTAGCAAATTGGGAATTTTTATTGCGAGTTGGAGAGATGTCTGGAAGACGAGTAAGTTTTGTTTATAGACCAATCAATAATTGGATATTAAATAAATTACAATTTTCGAGGAATAGTAGAATTAATGCTGATTTTTTTAAAAAGGGACGTGTAGCTGCTATTGGAATGGCAAATAAATTAAAGAATGGTGAAGTAATTGGATTAACAAATGATCAAATTCTAAGAGAAGGTATTATGGTTCCTTTTTTTGGAAAAAAAACACCAACTCCACAAGCTGCAGCAATAATGTCGCTTAAATGGGACGTTCCCATTTTTATGGTAAGAGTTGAAAGGTTAAACTTACTTAATTTTAAATTAACTATTGAAGATGAAATCAAATTATCAAAAAGTATTAAAAATGATAATGCTGTCTACAAATTAACTGAATTAATTTCTAAAAGAACAGAGCAATGGATAATTGAGAAGCCCGAGCAATGGCTTTGGGCTCACAGAAGATGGGGGAAATAATTATTTAATTTTTAAATGTTATTTTTTTTATTCCATCAATAAACTGAACTTTACCTTCTTGATAGCCTTTTGCATCATCATATTTTTTTATTATATTATTTTGATTATCAAGCACTATAGCAAATCCCTTTTTTAAAGTATTTTGAAAACTATTTGCTTCCATTAATTTTAATGTTGTCATTAATTTTAATTTTTTACTATCAATTATTTTTTTAAACGAATTTAAAAACTTTAATATTAATAAATTGAATTTATTCTCCAAATTATTAATTAAAATAATAGGTGGCTTTAGCAAATTAGAGTTTGTATAAAATATATTCTCAATATCTTTAATTTTTTTATTCATTAAATTAGACATGTTCATTAGAATAAAATCATAACTTTGTATTTTATGATTTAACAAATCTTTTGGCCTACTTAATTTCATTTTAGATAATAAATTTTTTAAATTTTCTAAATTATTTTGATAAGCAACATATCTCCTTGCATTTAATTCAAATATTTTTCTTTTTAATTCTTTTGCAACAGGAAGACATAATTCAATGGCCGCAGAGGGTGTTGGTGCTCTCAAATCAGCAACATAGTCAATTAATGTTACATCAGTTTCATGCCCAATAGCAGAAATTATAGGAATTTTACTTTCAAATGTCGATATTATAACATTCTCTTCATTAAACCCCCAAAGATCTTCAACACTCCCACCTCCTCGAGCTATAATTATAACATCAATTTCGTGAAGAATTTTGTCAAACTTAAGTTTATTTATCTTTTTTATTGCATTTGAAATTTCATTAGATGAATTAATGCCCTGTACACTTACAGAAAACAAATAAATCTTTAACGGAAATCTATCTAATACTCTATTAATCATGTCTTGAATTACAGCACCTGATTTACTTGTAATAATAGCTAAGGATCTAGGTAAAAAAGGTAATCTCTGTTTTTGATTGTTTTCAAAGTAACCCAATTTAAGAAATTTTCTTTTTCTTTCCTCAAAAAGCTTTAATAAAGCTCCTTCTCCTGAAATTTCTATTAATTCAACAATAATTTGATATTTAGACTGACCAGAAAAAGTTGTAAGTTTCCCTGTACATATTATCTCTAAGCCCTCTTCGAGGTTTATATTTATTTTAGTGGAATTATATCTCCATATTACTGCGGAAATAATTGAATTTTCATCTTTTAAATTGAAGTAAATATGACCTGATACAGGAAAGGATGGCTTTGAAATTTCCCCTTTTATTTTAATTGATGAAAAATTTTGTTCTACCAATTTCTTGATTGAATCAGAAATATCGGACACAGAAAAAACAGAATTATTTAAATTAAAATTTGTTGGCATTTATAAATTCTATGTCATATTTTTAGAAATAAAAACAATTTTGGAAATTAAAATATGATTATTTTGTTAGTTGGAAGTGGTGGAAGAGAACATGCAATTGCCAGAGCCATAAAAAATTCACCTCTTACAAGTAAATTATTTATTACTCCTGGAAATCCAGGAATGCAAAAGCTTGGTGAATGCAAAAATATTCCTGTTGATGATATAGAAGGACTTTGCAATTTAGCAAAATTAATTGAAGCTAATCTTGTTATTATTGGACCTGAAGTGCCACTTGTAAAAGGGCTTAAAAATAAACTTAATAATATTGGCATTAAAGCATTTGGACCTACTGCTGAAGCAGCTATGCTTGAGGGTTCAAAAACATTTTCTAGAAATTTTTGCAAAAAATATTATATACCTCAACCAACATTTAATTATTTTACTGATATTGAACTGGCATTAGCTGAAGTAGAAAAAATGAATGGTTACTGCGTGGTAAAAGCAGATGGGTTAGCTGCCGGAAAAGGGGTTATTGTTTGTGACAACAAAGAACAAGCACAACTAGCATGCGAAGAAATGTTGAATAACAAAAAGTTTGGACAATCTAGTTCGAAAATTCTTATTGAAGAAAGAATATCTGGAAGAGAAGCAAGTATTTTTGTTGTATCCGATGGACATGATTTTAAGCTTTTAGGAACAGCACAAGATCATAAGCGAGCTTTTGATAATGACCGCGGGCCAAATACTGGAGGAATGGGAGCAGTTTCGCCAGCACCAACTCTAAATCAAAAAATACTTCAAAAAATAATTAAAGACATTGTTGAGCCAACAATTAAAGGCATGCATTTAGAAAATAAAAATTATGAAGGGATTTTATATATTGGAGTTATGATCACTGATGATGGACCAAAACTTATTGAATATAATTGTCGTTTTGGAGACCCTGAAGCACAAGTCATTCTACCATTACTTGATACAGACATATTAGAAATTATGCTGAAATCATTAGATAAAGATTTAAAAAACTGTTTAATTAAACTTAAAAATAAAAAATCAATAACAGTTGTACTCGCTAATAGAGGGTACCCAAATGAATTTGAAAAAAATAAAATCATACCAAATATTTCTTCATTCGATAATGATGATGATATCATTATTTTTCATGCAGGAACTGGTCTTAACAGTAAAAATGAATTAATCGCTACTGGTGGTAGAGTTTTATGCATAACGTCAATTTCAGACACAATCGAAAGTTGTAGAAAAAAAGCTTATTACACTATAGATAAAATAAATTGGTCTGAAGGTTTTTACCGAAAAGATATAGGTAAATTATCAATCTGACCTAATTTTTTTAAAGAAATCTTTTATTAATTTTGAACATTCATCTTCTCGTATCCCTGAATATATTTCACTACATTCTCTATTATTAATTTTATTTTTAATACCATTATGAGGAATACTTGCTCCATAATACAACCTTTTAATTCTTACTTGTTTTATCATTCCCATACACATTTCGCAAGGCTGTAATGTTACCCAAATATCACAATTATCTAAGTATCTTTTATTAGTTTTTAAAAGAGCTTTATCAATTGCTATTTTCTCAGCGTGGTATAATGGATTATTTTTTTCTTCAACTTTATTATATCCTTTTGAAATAATATTTTTAAATTCGTCAACGATAATTGCTCCAACTGGAATTTCTTTTTTTCGTAAACATTTTTTTGCTTCATTTAAAGCTAGTTTCATAAAATCATCATACTTTAACATTGAAAGCCCCTCTAATTTGAATTAATTAATATTGTAAAAGTGAATTAGTTAATAATAAACTTAATAATGGTTAATAATTTCATTAATGAAAGAATAGCAAAAAAAATTGCCAATTCAGGCTTATGCTCAAGACGAGAAGCTGAGCGTTTAATTAACAATGGATGTGTTAAGTTAAATGGTAATGTTATTAAAAATTGTAATACAAATGTTACAACAAAAGATATCATTGAAGTTAATAACCAAAAATTAAAAGAAAAAGAAAGAGTTAGACTTTGGTTATATTATAAAAAAAAAGGCTTTCTAGTAACAACAAAAGACATACAAGGAAGACCAAATATTTTCGATGAAATAAAATTAAAAGTTAATAAAAGATTAATATCTATTGGTAGACTTGATTTCAATTCTGAAGGATTATTGTTATTAACAAATAATGGCGACTTTGCTCGAAAACTTGAATTACCTCAAAATAAATTTCAAAGAACTTATAAAGTAAGAATTTTTGGAACAATTAATAATAAAATCAAAGATCAACTTAAAAATGGAATTAAAGTGAATAGCATCAAATACAAACCTATCGAATTAGAACTAGAAGAAGAAAAAGGGAAAAATAGATGGCTAACTATGAGACTATACGAAGGTAAAAATCGAGAAATAAGAAAAATAATGGATCATTTTGGTTGCACAGTAAATAGACTGATAAGAATATCTTACGGTCCATTCAATTTAAAAGACCTTAAACCTGGACAGTTAACTGAACTTAAATATAAAAATTTTAACAAATTACTAAAATCTTAAATATTTTATGAGAATTATTTCAGGAAAATTTAAGGGGCATAAGTTAAATATTCCTAAAGACTTTTTAATAAGACCTACAACTGATAGGTTTAAAGAGTCTTTATTCTCAATCATCAATTCAGAAAAGTATTCAAGTAATATTGAGGGAAAATATTTTCTAGATTTATGCTCTGGATCAGGTGGGATTGGAATTGAAGCTTTTTCCAGGGGGGCAAAAAAAGTATACATGATTGATAAAAATCAAAATGCAATAAATTTAATCAATAAAAATTTATCTAAAATAAAATTAAATATTGAACTTGGTAAAAACTTATTTGTGTTAAAGCAAGATATTACCAAGATAGAAAAATTAGTATTACCTCAATTTGATTTCATTTATTTTGACCCACCATATAGTTCAAATATTTATTCAACTGTTTTAAAAATTATTTCAGATAACAAAATTTTAAATAATAATGGTCTTATATTAGTTGAGACAGATAAATTATTAAATATAGACAAGCTTAATTTAGAACCAATATTTTCAAAAAAAATTGGTTCATCTTACTTACAGTGTTTTAAAAAGTTACTAGATCCTCTCAAATAACTTTTCAATTTGTTTTACAGACAAAGCTATAGAAGTAGGCCTTCCATGATTACACTGACCTGAGTTTGGAGTAACTTCCATTTCTCTTAGCAAAGCGTTCATTTCGTCAAGATTTAATATTCTTCCTGACCTTATCGATTTATGACAACATATGTTTCCTAAAATTAAATTAATTTTTTCATCAAGACTTTTTGGAATTCCTATTTCCATTAAATCATCACATAAATCAATGATTATTTGTTTAATATCATAATTAATTAATAAAGATGGTACTTCACGAATAAGAATGGACTTTTCACCAAATTTTTCAATTTCTAATCCAATTTTTTTTAATAAGTCATTATATTCAAATAATGTTTTAATTTTAATTTGATCCATATTTATATTTATAGGAATTAATAAAATTTGCTTAGTTACATTTTGTTTGGAAATATTTTTTTTCATTTTTTCGAATAATATTCTTTCATGCGCAGCATGTTGATCAATTAATAAAATATCATTAGAGGTAATAGAAATAATAAAATTTTTCTTAAACTGATATAGAGCAGATCCTAATGGGTATTCTGTTGTTTTTTTTAAAAATTCATCCTTTTCTTGATCATATAAAGTCTTAATTTTAGGATTTGCGTTTAAAGTATCTAGAAAGGTTTTTTCTTCTAATTCACTTTTATGTGATGGAAGATTGTTACTTATTTCTGAAATGTTAAAAGTCTTACTTATCTTATTATTATTTTTAATTTGTAATGCTTTTGTAATTGAGTTTATTACAAAACTCTTTAAAAATTCATAATTTTGAAACTTGACTTCTAATTTTGTAGGATGAACATTTACATCAATTTGATCATTTGAAAGATCTAGCATTAAACAATATAAAGGATGTCTTCCTCTAGGCAAATTGTCTCTATACGATAACCTAATAACTGCAGATAAGCCTCTATCTTGAACTGGTCTACCATTTACAAATAAAAATTGATAACTTTGATTCACTTTATTATAACTTGGAATGCTAATAAACCCTTTCAACTTCATATCGCCTAGATCAGATTGAATTTTATTTTCAACTAGCAATGAATTTGAAAAAAAATCATCTTGGAACACTTCTAAAATTCTTTGTTTAAAACCTTCAGAGTTTAAATTTTCTTTTTTATAAATATGATTTAAATTTTCATCAAATTTATATGAAAATTTTATTTCAGGATGGCCTAAAGCTATTTTTTTTATGATTTGTAACGAATTTTTATTTTCGACTTGATTAGATTTTAAAAATTTAAGTCTTGCAGGCACATTTTTAAACACATTATTTACTATTATTTTTGTACCAATTTTGATGGGCGATGGACAAAATTGAGTAACTTGGTTATTTTTCAATTTTATACACCAACCTTCATTTAAATCTTTTCTACAACTTTCTATTTTTAATTCGCTAATAGATGCAATTGAAGGTAATGCTTCACCTCTAAAACCTAAAAAACTTATATCATTTAAATTATTATTAGGAAGTTTGGAAGTGGCATGTCTTTTTATGCAAAGCTTTAATTGGTCAGAAGTCATACCAATCCCATTGTCAGAAACAATAATTTCCTTTTTGCCAGCGTCCTTAACGATTATGTTAATTTCTGTAGCTTTTGCATCTATAGCGTTTTCAACAAGCTCTTTAATTATAAACGCAGGTCTTTCAATTACTTCTCCCGCCGCAATTTGATTAATCAAAAAATCAGGAAGTGTTCTAATCTCCATATTTATTTATTTAATTAATAACTTTTTTTCATCATTAGTATTTATTGAGGGTGAAGGTTTTGATAAAAGAGATTTTTCTTTATTATTTTTAATTCTTAAAGTTTCTTTTTCAGAATCTAAATAAACACCAACTTTGGGATTATTACCAACGAGAATGTCAAAACCACTTCGTTGACTTCTTCTTACACCTAAATTTTCATCATCAACTATTTTTCTTATATCTTGTGGTACTGAGTTAAAATTGAATAAAGTGTCAAATCCTGATTTTTTATCTTTATTTGTAAAACTAAATTCAGGGGTTTTATTAATAGAATTTCCTTTTTCGATGATATTCTCTTTGCTACCAAATTCTGGTGGCATGATAAGTGTGGGTGTATTTACAAATGAATATTCATTTGGAATAAATTTTTCTTTTCCAATCGCCTGCCTAAAATCTGAGCATCCTGAAGTAAGAAAGCAAGAAAATATAAGAAATATAAATATACTAAATTTTCTTAAACCCAAAATAAAAT
>CACNQW010000001.1 GCA_902622745.1 uncultured SAR116 cluster alpha proteobacterium | reverse complement strand
TTTATCTCTCAAATGAAATATCTTTAGATGAAATTATTAATTCTGTGGAAGAAAGGTTTAACCAAGTTAACCCAAAGATTAATGCAATTCCAGAATCAACATTTGAATATGCAAGAAAACAGGCTAAACTTTTAGACGATAATAAGAAAAATAATAAACCATTAGGTTGTTTGGCTGGTGTTCCAGTGACTGTTAAAATCAATACTGATCAAACCGGCTTTGCATCAACAAATGGCTTGAGATTAAACAAGTCTTTAATCGCACATAAAAATAGTACCGTAGTAGATAATTTAGAAAAGGCTGGTGCTTTAATTATTGGTAGAACAAATACCCCAGCATTCAGTATTAGATGGTTTACTAATAACTCACTTCATGGCCATACTTTTAACCCACATAATAAAAATATAACACCAGGAGGATCCTCTGGGGGTGCTGCCTCAGCAACTGCTAGTGGTATAGGTTGTATAGGTCATGGGACTGATATAGCAGGCTCCATAAGATATCCTGCTTATGCATGTGGAATTCATGGAATTAGACCAAGTCTTGGTCGAGTTCCAATGATAAACTATTCTACTCCTGATAGATATATTGGTGGTCAAATAATGGCTGTTTCCGGTCCTCTTGCAAGGTCAATTAAAGATTTAGAGTTGGGGTATGATGCTATGAGACAGTCAAATTATGACGACCCATGGTGGACTCCATTATCAAATGATTTGCCACCATTGAATAAGAAAATTGCATTGCTAAGTGAAATTAAAGGCATGAAAATCTCTAAAGAAGTTAAATTAAATCTTTTAGATGTAGCAAAAAAATTAGAAAAAGAGGGTTGGATTGTAGATGAAGTAGAAGGACCAAACTTTGAAGAGATTGCCCATTATCAAGCTGTACTTTGGCTTGCTGAATTTAGAAGATCTTCTGGCAAAGCTATTTTTGATGAAAAAGATGAAGAAGCTATTTTTGTTTTTAATCAAATGTCAAAGAAATGTCCTGATACTTCTATTGAAAACTTTATGGATTCACTTCAACAAAGAGCAACCTTAGGACGAAAATGGGCACATTTTTTCGACAAATACCCCTTAATATTATGCCCAATCTCTGGAGATCTTCCTTTTGAAGATCTAAAAGACACAAAGTCCGAGAAAGATTTTGACGAGGTTTTTATGTCGATGCTGCCACAAATTGCTCCTCCTTATCTAGGTTTGCCTGGGTTATGCTTTTCAAATCATATTAATGAAAATAAGATACCTATTGGTGTGCAATTTATTAGTAGAAAGTTTAGAGAAGATCAGTTATTTAAAGTAGCATATGATTTAGAAAAACTTTTTCCAGAAATAAATACCATCACTCCTGATTATTAGGTGGAGGATAAAAAATGTTAAAAAAAACAGTTAAAATTACATATGCTGAACCCTGGCTACCCTTACATCATAGATTATTCATTGAAGTTGTTGAAACTTGCTCTGCAAGGTTCGCATTAAAAAAAAGGTACGATAATTATACAAAAAAAGTTCAAAATAAAATTGGTAATGATTGTTGGGATTTAGCCCTAAATAGTTTAGGGGTTCAATTTCCAAATTTAAACTTACCAAAAAAAAATAAAAATAAAGGATTAATTATTGCAGCCAATCATCCTTATGGCGTGACTGATGGAGTGATACTTTCTTGGTTAGCTTCACGATATGACTCTGATTTTAGAGTAATAGCTCATGGTATATTGCAAAAAGAACCGTCGTTAGCACCAAATATATTACCAATCGATTTTAGCAATAATAAAAATGCAATGAGAAATAATGTTAATATTAGAAAAGAAGCAATAAATATTTTAAATAATAATGGGGTTATTGCCATTTTCCCAGCAGGTGCAGTAGCTTGGTCTAGAAAAAAAGGTGAGCCTATTAAAGAAGAGTATTGGAAACCTATGATTGGTAAACTGTTAAACTCGTCTGCAGCAGATCTTTTGTTAATAAAGTTTAAAGGAAGCAACTCAAAAATTTTCCAGACAGCGTCTAGAATTAATCAAACAATGAAACAAAGTTTATACCTTTACGAAATTAAAAAAAAATTGGACAAATACATTGATCTAGAGATTTGTGAATTTATGCAAAACGAAAATTTACCAAATTTAAATGATAAAGAATTAGCGTTATTTCTTCAAAGTAAAATTGAAAAATTTATTTTCTAAATAATTCACCACTACTTGTTTTCAACTGAGGTGGAGCTGTTGGTCTATTCAAAAAAGCTGCAGCCTCATTTGGATTTAAAAATTTTAAACCAGCTTTTTTAATTTCTTTGTCTTCAAGTTTTTTTATTGGAGTATAATTAGGATGATGATGCTCAATAAATGGATTATTATTAGCTAAATTATAACAACATAATAAAGTCCATCTTCTTTTATCTGAGTTATTTTTATCTGATCTATGTAAAGTATTACAATGAAAAAACAAAACATCTCCAGGTTCCATTTCACAGTAAATAAGATCTAAATGTTTTTTAGCTTCTTCAACTCTTTTTAAGTCTACACCAACTTGTCCACTTTCCAACAACGCATGATCAATTCTACCAATTTTATTTGAACCAGATAATACCTGCAAACAGCCATTTTTCTTTGTACATTTATCAAGAGCAATCATTGCACTAGCCATATGTGGGAAAAGACAACCATTATTATACCAATATCCATAATCTTGATGCCACTCCCAAGCACCACCTTCAAATGGTTCTTTTGCGGTAATTTTTGAATGATAATGATAGACTTCACCCTCTAACAAATGTTCCATAGTATCTACCATTTTGTGGGATCTAGCAACGGTTCCATAAATACTGTCATCTGGATGATTCCAGGCTACCATCTTTGTTATCAATCCTTCTGAGTCTTTTCTATCGTAAAGATGTTTTTTAATATTTTTATCTTTATAAGATGCTTGTTGAAGTAAACTTGTTTCTTCTTTATCAAAAAAATTTCTAATTAAGATAAAACCTTTTTGATCAAATTCTTTTTTTTGCACTGAATTTAAAACACTGACCATAGATAATTAATCTTTTTTTACAGTATTCCTTTTTTCATTATACCTTCTTATAGCACTCTCTGGTATGTCTTCTGTAATTTCACAAAGGTCATAATTCAATCTTTTCATGAAATTTTCTGCATCTTCTTTTTCATTCCAGCATTGCACCACAAGTTCATCTGGATCTCTATAAAGAAACCAATCATCCATTTTACGTTTATTAGGTATAATTTTTATAGCATACATAATTAATCAATTTATGATTTTAAACTATTTTAAAAATAATTTTCAATAAAAATATTTCAATCGTTATAGTATGCTCTTTCACCATGCGATCTTAAATCTAAACCTTCGATCTCTTCTTGTTCTTCAACCCTTAAAGAAGTAAAAAGAGAGGTTATTTTAAGAGCAACATAAGTAAAAATTAATGTCCAAACAACAGTTAAAACTACGCCAAATAATTGAGATAGAAATTGAGTTTTTACTGACATATTGTCTGCTAAACCAACACCGGAAAAAGTCTCTAATGCAAGAAAAGATACCATTAGTGTACCTAAAATTCCTCCAACACCATGTACAGCAAAAACATCTAAACTATCGTCAATCTTGAGTGTAGACCTAATTAAATCAACAGAAAAATAACATATTATTCCTCCAGATAGCCCTAAAATTAAACCTCCAGGGACCCCTATGAAACCTGAAGCTGGAGTTATGGTTGCTAAACCAGCAACCATTCCGGTTACAATTCCAACAAGAGAAGGTTTGCCGAATCTGATCCATTCAATCACCATCCAAACAATAGCTCCCATAGCAGCAGAAATGTGTGTTACTAAAATTGCCATGCCAGCGTTTGTCCCAGCTGATAAAGCAGATCCTCCATTAAAGCCAAACCAGCCAACCCAAAGCATCGACGCACCTACCATTGTTAATACAGGGCTATGAGGTGGATTTATAGAAGTTGGAAATTTTCTTCTAGAACCTATTACTACTGCTGTAACCAAGGCTCCAACACCTGCTGTCGCATGTACAACAAGACCGCCAGCAAAATCTAAAACACTCCATTTTGATAAAATTCCACCTCCCCACACCCAGTGTGTTACAGGTGCGTATACAATTATTATCCACAAGGATAGAAAAATTATCACGGCCAAAAATTTCATTCTTTCAACAAAAGCTCCAATCATAAGAGCAGGGGTAATTATTGCAAATGTCATCTGAAAACCAATAAAAGTACTTTCTGGTATTGTTCCATTGACATCCTCATATTGGAGATTATTTAAAAATATATTTGATACACCACCTATCCAATCATTTCCTTCAGAAAATGCTAAAGAATAGCATATCACTACCCATAACACAGAAGCTAAACATGCTATAGCGAAATGGTGCATCAAAACAGAAACTGCATTCTTTGATTGAACGAGACCAGCGTAAAATAAAGCTAAACCTGGCAATGTCATTAATAAAACTAGTGCTGTAGATGTAAGTGTCCATGCTGTATCACCAGAATTAACTTCAGCAAATGCGTTATTTGAAATAAGAAATAAAAAACAGAATGATAATAAAAATTTCATAAAAACTCCCCAAATATAACATATATTAAGTTGCTATGAATGCCATTATATTTGTCAAAATTAATTATATAGTTTCATTAATGATTAAATTTTAAGCATTAATTATTTATAAATTTAATTGATCTTTTAATTTTAACTTTGCTCAATCTGTTGTATGTTTAACATCTGTATAGTAAAATGCGTTTCTACAATCATAAATCATCGGCAATATTTGATATATATTTAAAATTATATGATAGCGAACTAAGTTTTGAAAAAAAAAAACTGGTATTTAAATCACTATTAGTTGGTGAATCATGGTCATGGAAAGTTACTGGTATTTCAAAATCATGTCTTGAGAGTTTTAAAAAAAATAAATTTGAAAAATCTAGAAAACTTAAAACAAAACGTCGAACTGTAAAAAATATAATCCGACATCAACTTACAAATGTTGATGATACAATTAAAGATATTTTTATTACCAAAAGAACTAAAGAAGAATGGTGGGATAAAATTTTAACTGAAGAAAAAACACATCTAGTGACAAAAGATGAATTGAAAGATGAATATTATTTATTCACAGATATTCCAGAGGATGGTGGATATTTTATTAATGGTACAACTGGATATCTTTACAGTGATAAAGAAAAACTTTTATTGAAACATATTAGTAAAACAAAAATTTTGTGGAAAAGAAGTAATGATCCTTTAATGTATTAAAATTTTATTTCATTTAAGTATCTCTTCGATGAGTATTTAATAAGCAACTAAATTAAATTATGGTTTTTATTTAACCATTTTTAATTTTTTTTATAATTCAGTAAAAATATTATTCCCATCTTATCATTCAGCTTGATATTAATAACTGAAAAAAAGAGGTTATTATGTTCCAAGCTATCATCTCTGTGTGCAATCTAATTAATATGGAATGCGTAATTTTAAAAGATAAAATAGGTTTAATAAATACACACTAACAATGCAAAATTCGTGCTGAAAACATGAGAAAAGACTTTATTGATTTATATAAAGGTCCAGTAATAATTGAAAAAAATTGTATAAAAATTAATAAATATAAAAGTATTTAATATTATTTAATGTCAAAACTGTTATTATTATTAAATGGCAAAACTGTTATTTAATATAACAAATGGTACAAATAATCCCACAAAAGCTTCTCTAGGATTTATGCTGGCAAGAACAGCTGTGGAAGAGGGGCACGAAGTTACAGTTTTCTTAAACGCTGATGCAGTGAGTTTAATAAGGAAACCTGTGTTAGATAGCTTGGTTGGTTTAGGCACTGGAAAACTTAGCGAACATTTTTCTATTTTAGTGAATGCGAAAGTACCAATATATGTTTCTGCAATATCTTGTGAAATCAGAGGTGTCACAGAAAAAGATTTAAAAGATGCCAATTCAATTAAAGTTTTTCCTAAAACCCTTCTTAATCTATCTTTACAATCAGATAGAACATTTGTTTATTAATAAGTTAAATGTGAAGATACAATTTAATACAGAAAATTTTAACAATTATAACTATAAATTATTTGCTTCTAAAAAATAAATTATAAAAATAATGAGTATAATAATAATTAAAATTTTAAGGTAATCTATTTTTTTTTCTTCCACCTCTACTTCATTAATTTCTGTCAATTCTTTATTTTGAAATTCAATTATTTTCTTTAATATTTTTGTTTTTTTGTAAAAATAATAATTTAAATAAACAGATATTAGAAAAAATGAAGGACCTATTATTACAAATATCCAAACATTGATTTCTTCATAAGAAATACCAAGATGATCAGCAACTTTGTGCAAAAACTTTACACAAAAATTAAAAGTAATATCAATCCAATATATACCTGAATTAGCCATCATGAGTTGATATTGTAATATTCACAATTATTTCGAATATACTTTCTTGTAAAAGTAAAATTATAAGAATTGTAGATAAAAATTTTTTTTTCATAAACAAAATTTCTTTTGGCGGAGAGAACCTCCTCGTTATTCCATTTTAATCATCTGATTAACTTATATTTTATAGACTTATAATTTTGCAGTCTACAATTTAGTCTACAATTTATATATTGATTTATAAAACCTTTTGATTGAACATTATTTCTAATGTTGTAAATTTTTAACTAATTGAGGAATATCATTTATGTCAGAAAATAATGAATTAGAAAAATTAATTGAAAATTTTATGGATGAATGCCAAGAAGACTTATTTGCTTTAGAACAACCTTTTAGAGATGCTGTTTTATCAAAATTTACACCAGAAGCACCTAAAATAAGTCTTGGTTTTGGTCTTTATCCAATAGACACAAATTCTTTTGGTATTTCTGTTAATATGTTTTTGGAAGATTACGATACAGATGAGCCAATAAGCTATGAAGATATAGAAATTCTTAATCCTGAAAATGTTCCAGAAGAAAATAAAGTAAATTTGTTTTTTGAAAGAGTGCAAGATGCTACATATGATGATTTTTCTAATGTCGCAAAACATGGTTTTAAAGGTTTAAAACTTCCAAAGGAAATTGCAGCTGCTTTTCTTAATACCAAAGATACCAAATATGAGTATGTAGAAACGAAAGTTTACTGGAATGACGAGGAATACACTTCATGACAAACAAAATTTAAATGTAAATATTTAAAATGGATTACATCAGTGATATCTTTAATGATTTAGATTTCAAAAAGTTTAATTATGTTGAACTTTTAAACGAGCATGTTTTAAATAATGATGTATTACTTTTCTTAATACTGATTACATTCTTAATATTATTAGCACTTGGTTTTTCTAATAGAGTTATCATTTTTAATGATGGATTAGATTTATCTCAAACTTTAGGTATCATAATAATACCAATTTTAGCATATTTTTACGTTGAAATTACAATGCCTGAAGGTGCAGATAACTATCTGAAAAACTTACATTATCAAGAAAATTCAAATATTTATTTTTTATCATTAATCGTAAGTTTATGCCTTATAATTTCAACAATTTTTACCTCCATATATCATAATGGAATAATATTTGGGTTACTTATAAGCGTTTTGAAAGTTTTACTATGTTCAATATTATTGATTTTAATTGTAGGATTAATATTTGGAGATAATAAAGAAAATAAAAGAAAAAGGCCTCTTTATCAAACTGTCTTTCTTTTAGGTGTACTTGGTTGGGTTACTTCTAAACTAATAAATGGAAATGCGGTTAGAAAGAGAAACTTAACAAATTGAAGGGGTAATGTAGATAAGTTTAGATTACTTTGTTTTAGAGCCTTAAATTATCTAGAATTTTTAAAATTCAATTTTATTTAAAGTTCATTAACAAATGCCGATACACCTTTACTGTCTGTGCTAGAGCCCTCTACTAACTCATTATTATCATAATATAAATTTGTTACTAAATACCAATCGTTGGTTTCACTGTATACAATTTTAATTTTAGAAGGATCAAATTTTTCATCTAACTCTAAATCTTGATTTAAAAATTCACCCTTTTCAGCATGTCTTATGTCATAATAATATAATACATCGTCAAATAATTTAGGATCATATTTTTCATCTATTTCAATATTTTTTTCTTCAAGTTCGTCAATATCCAATGATGTAGTAAAAATCTCTTCTTCATTATCATTTTTTACTATGAGGAAAGAGTTTTCACAATACTCAACTCCATATTCATATAAGATATTACCCTTTTCCCAATAAGTTGCTTCTTTAATTAATCTCAAATTTTTATTAATACTATTAAATCCATCTTCAGTCATAAGATGATTTATTAAATCATGCTGTTTCTTACTCCAATATTGATATTGATTCCTATTTATTTTGGAAACAGAAATTTGCCCACCATGACCCTCTAACCTTAAATTGTATTTGAATTTTTTTTCTATTTTATTGTTGGTCATAATATCAAGTTTTTTTAATTAATTAAAAAAAACTAATATTATCATTTGAATAATTCAAGAAGATATTTAGATAGTGTAATAATATTAATATTGAAATGTCCCTCTTTAATTGCTTCTTTTAATTTAAAGTCTTTATATCTAAAAAAATATTCTACTTTTTACTATCTCGTTTACTGATTAAAATCACCTCTTATAATCTAAACTATTTTTTAATTTTTTCTTTGATTTTTCTAAAAATATATTTTTAAACTTATGTATATTTTGATTTTCATATAAAATATTTTTACTTTAATTAATGAAATTACGAAGTTTAACAATTTAAAAGGAGTTTGAAATGACCGAAGAACTTGAAGATTTGTGTGAAACTATTAGTGATAAAATCATGGAAATTGGTTTGCTTACAAATTTAATTGATGATGGCTCATTGGCTACGGTTTCTTTAAGAGTAACTGGAGAAAAGAACGACTGGTCAATGTACATTGATGTTGGAATTGAAGATAGAGATTCAGACGAAATTTCAGATGATGAAGATGAAAAAATTTGTGATGCAATAGATATGTACTTTTCTGATAAAGGTCTTGATGAAGAATTAAAAAATTTGGGATATTCACACGATGACAGAGATGAGATTCGTGTTGTTTTATTAAAATAAAAGTAAAAAAAACTTAGAAATGATTTACGTATTTGATGTAGATTTTTAAAAATAATTTTGGCAAAAAGACTTAATTATTTTAACTTACATAAATTCATACTTATTGACATTTTTCCAAGTTAATTAATTTAAAAAAATAAAAATTAAACTATACAATCATTGAATTACATTGTTGATTTATAATTTCTATGATTTCATCTCTAGCTTTTTTTGTTAAACCACGTGTTCCTGTAGGATGTAAACAAAAAAGCCAAGGTGTTCCAATATCTGAAATATGCTTTTCTACTAACCTTCTTTTGTTATATTTTGAAAAGAATTTTTCAATTAATTTTAATTGATATTTTTTACCAAACAATCCTATGTTACTAACTGAAGTTACAATTACCAAATCAATTTTATAATTTTTTAATAACCATAAATTAGCTTTTGTACAAAAGTTGAGTATTTTTGAGTTTTGCCAGTCAGGAATTCTATTATTTAAAGTTTTAATGTCTGGTGAACTCCAAAAAAATAATTCACTCTGTATAACACCGAAATAATTTGGTACCATTTTTTCGATAATTTTGAACCATGTAGTTGAGCTTTTAGGTAAATTGTTGTTATCTTTTCTAAAATTTATGTGTCTGCTTTCTTCACATAACCCTTCAGGAAATTCAATCCAATCTTTTTTTGGTTCTCCGGGATTGATGCCCATGAATAGAACAAATTTTTTTCCATCTCTGTACAAATCATCGTACAAAAAATGGTGACAACTTTTTAACTCTGGAAATTCGTTCCATTTATTTCTAACTTCATTAATCATAATTGGCAGGACTTTTTAACATTAACAAGTTTCTTTCTCATATTACTAATTCATAGAAAAATCAATATATGGGGAGACAACCTCCTCATTATTCCATTTTAATCATCTGATTTAGTTAGATTTTATAGACTAATCATAATTCAGTCTGCAATTTAGTCTACAATTAATAATTATTCATATGAAAAGATTACTAAATATGTATTATTAGAATTATGAATGTCTTCAACTTTTCTAAATTAAAATTACCAATAATTCAGGCTCCCATGGCGGGTGGTTTTAACACACCAGAACTTGCTAGTGTAGTCGCTAACTCAGGAGGAGTTGGAAGTTTTGGTTTTAGTTTTACCAGCCCTAAAAAAATAGATGAGATACTTAATGCCACAAAGAAATTAACTGCAGGATTTATAAATGCAAATTTTTTTGTTTTTAAACCTGTAAAACTACCAGATAAAGAAGTACAAGAAGAAGCACTTAAAGCTGTTGAAAGTTTATCATTAATTGAGAAATACGATATAAATATTCCTAAAGAACCTTTTTACATAGATTTAGAATCGCAAATAGAAGCAACTTTAAAAAATCTGCCTTCAATAATTACATTTCATTTAGGTATCCCATCAATAGATATAATAAAAAAAATACAATCATTTGGAATAAAAGTAGGAATTACTGCAACCAATATCATTGAAGCAAAAAGTATAGAGAATGTTGGAGCAGATTTTATTGTCGCTCAGGGCATAGAAGCAGGGGGACATAGAGGTATTTTTGATCAAGAAAATATTGATGAAAAAATTACATTAGACAATTTATTAATCAAAATTTTAGAAAACGTCTCTCTACCAGTTGTTGCTGCAGGTGGTATCATGGAAGGAAAACATATAAAACGAGTTATTAATATTGGTGCTAAAGCTGCACAATTAGGAACAGCTTTTTTGACATGTCCTGAAGCAGGAACTTCTTATATTCACAAACATTATCTTTTAAATGAACAACAAAGAAAAACTAAAATTACAAAAGCATTTTCAGGCAGAATGGCTAGAGGTATTAATAACAAATTTATTGAGGAAATGGATGGAAAAAAAATTTTTCCATTCCCAATTCAAAATACTATTACAACACCATTAAGAAGAGTATCCCAAAATCATAATAATGGTGAATTTATAAATCTTTGGGCTGGAATAAATTTTAATCAAGTTAGAGATTTATCAGCTAAGGAACTAATGAAAAATTTAGCTGATGAATTAAAAGCAGAAAATTAAATTGGCCTAATTAAATTTTTGCTCCAGAAAGTTGATAATATTAGGTGTTATAAGTTCACCATCATGCTCTAATGTTTCAAGTTCATTTATAGATTCTAAATACGTTAAAGGTTCAATACTACACTTTCTTGCATGTAATAATTTTAAACTAAAATCTTTATTAAATTCAGGATGGGCTTGAAGAGCTAAAACAGTATCACCCATTGAAAAAGATGATATATTACAGAATGAATTACTCCCTATTAATTTAGCATTCAGGGGTAATTTTACAACTTGGTCTTGATGAAAGAAAATAAGATTTAATTTTTTAAAATTACCTAATAAGCTCTTGTAATTTTTTGTTGTTATTTCTTTTATACCAATTCCCCATCCTTTCGAAGATTTTACTACATGTCCACCTAAAGCTTGAGCAATAGCTTGGTGTCCAAAGCAAATTCCAAGCAAGGGTATTTTAAAATGAACAATTTTTTTTATTACTTCAAAAAGTTTTTTAATCCATGAATGATTTTCGTAAACGCCGTAGGAGCTTCCAGTTATAAGAAATGCGTTATAAGAAGTTAACTTTTCAGGAAAATTATTTTCGTAAATATTATAAACATCTATATTCCAAAATTTTATTTTTTCATTAAAAAACGATGAAAACATTTTATCATATGATGGGTAATCTTGGATGAGGTCTTTGTTTATTGGTCCAGCCTGTAAAATACATAATTTAAACAAAATCTATCTCCAATTCAAAGTTAATATTAGATTGATAGTAATCTACAAATACTAGTTTTGGATAGCGAAGACAACCTCCTCACTATTCAATCTTAATCATCTTATTTACTTATATTTTATAATCTAATATTTATTCAGTCCATAATTTAGTCTACAAATATATTAATAGAAAATTATATTTTTGAGGGATATATGACAAGTTCTAAAATATTTGTAACAGGAGGAAGCGGTAAAGCTGGTAAATATTTAATTCCGTATTTATTAGAAAAAGGTTATTCAGTTGTAAATGCAGACCTTGTTCCACTTGTAATGGATGGAGTAGATAATATAAACTTAGATATTACTGACTCTGGTCAATTATTTAATGCTTTATCTGGTTATGCAAATATACCAGAATTAAAATCAGGTGAGGGTCTAAAAAGTTTTAAAGCGGTTGTTCATTTAGCAGCTATACCACGAATTTTAGTTAAGCCAGATAATGAAACATTTCGTATCAATACATTAGGCACTTATAATGTTATAGAAGCAGCTACAAAATTAGGAATTAAAAAAATTATCTTTGCATCTTCAGAAACAACATATGGTTTTTGTTTTGCTCAAGGAAATCCAATACCTAAATGGCTTCCAATCGAAGAGGATTATGAAACAAGCCCTACAGATAGCTATGGTCTTTCAAAAGTTTTAAATGAACAAATAGGCAAAGCTTTTCAAAAAAGAACAGGTATCGATATTTATGCATTAAGAATTGGTAATATTATTGAACCTAATGAATATCATAGGTTTGAAGAATTTTGTAAAAATCCACGTGTAAGATTACGAAATCTCTTTAATTATATTGATGCCAGAGATTTAGCTCAAGCTATAGAGCTATGCATAAATAAAGACGGACTAGGTTATGAGGTTTTTAATGTCACTCATAATACTAACTCAGTTAATTTATCAACTGAGGAAATAGTTAAACAATTTTTTCCTAATGTAAAAATGAGAAGGAAAATGGACAAATACGAAGCAATATTATCTTCAAAGAAAATTAGAGATATTTTGGGCTTTAATCCTACGCATGATTGGAAAAATTATTTTAAAGGAGATTTATAATGATAATTGCAATTGTTACTTTTAAGATAGGTGATGAATTAACTGACCCAGTTTTAAAAGAGAAGTTTTTAGAAACATCACCCATATATAAGGATACTCCAGGTTTAATTAGAAAAAACTATATCTGTGATACTTCAAAGAATTTAGCGGGTGGAGTGTATTGTTTTAATAATATAGAGAATGCAAAAAGTTGGTTTGATGAAGATAGAATTAAATGGATTACAGAAAGGTTCTCAGCACCTGATATAAAATTTTATAAAAATCCAGTTATAGTTGACAATAATACTGATGAAATAATTTCATAAACTATCCTATCTATTCGGAGACAACCTCCTCGTTATTCCATTTTAATCATCTGATTTACTTATATTTTATAGACTTATAGTTTTGCAGTCTACAATTTAGTCTGCATAGAAAGATGATTTACCTGAGAAAATATTTTTGTTATTTTTCAAATATGAAGTTCTTTAAAATTATAATTATAATTTTTTTTAAAATTGTTTTTATTTCATCTTCTAGTTTTGCACTAAAACCATGCCCTAAAAACCAAGAAGCATTTAAGGATAATTGTTTTGGGAAATACGAATTTTCTTCTGGAGAAAATTATATTGGTGAGTGGAAGAATGATAAAAGAAATGGTCAAGGGACAAATATTTGGGCAAATGGGAAAAAATATGTTGGTGAATGGTTAAATAATAAAGTTCACGGGTATGGAGAAATGAGTATTCCTGATGGTACAGTTTACAAAGGCGATTTTAGAAACGACATTCCAAATGGTATAGGTATATATATATGGAAAAACGGTTTAACATACGAAGGTGAAGTAAAAAACGGAAAGATGCATGGTCATGGTTCTTTAACATCAAAAGACGGAAAAAAATATGTTGGAAATTTTAAAAATGGCAAAATTGACTCTAAAATCAAAGATGACAATATAAGGTCAAATTTAGAAGATGGAAACTCACTTACACCATGTCCATCAAATAAAAAAGCAAAAGAGTTTTCAAATTGCATTGGAGAAACATTTATAAATGGAAATTTTTATAGAGGTAGTTTTTTAAATGGAAATCCAGATGGGGTTGGAGAAATTCGAATTAGTCCTTCTTATTGGCATAGAGGAGAATTTAAAAATGGTGAATTCAAAGGAATAGGCGCCAGGATAAATAGCGTTCAGAACTCTATCCTTATAGGAGATTGGAAAGATAGCAAATTAGTAAAAGGATTGTCTAAAAGTGATTATGGAATTTATTACGGTGAATGGGAAAATTTGAAATTTAATGGAGAAGGTATTTTTATTAATACAACAAATAATAAAATAGATTTTGGAAAATGGGAAAATGGGAAACTAGTAATTAATTATTTAGATAAAAATTATGAAAGAAGGTGTGTTGATTCAAAAAAAAGTATTGATAATTGTTTTGCTAAATTAGGAAATGATAACGAACACTTAATTGGGTTTTTTCGAAATAGAAAAGTTCATGGATTAGGTTATATGAAACAAAAAAATCGCCATATGATTGGTATTTTCAAAGATAATGAATTTTCTGGTAATGCAATGAATTATAATGAAGATAATAATGTTATTTTTTATGGTAAAACAAAAAGTCTTTTTCCAGCGGGATGGGGTGTACAATACAATAAAGCCGATGATACTACTTTAGGACAATTATCAAATACAATTTTTGGAGAATGGTATTTAGATGGTTTGTCGGGGAAAGGAACTATTTTTAGAGATTTGGATGGTACAAATAAGCTAACAAATTTCATGTCATATTATGGATATTGGAAATCAAATAAAGCAAATGGATTTGGTCTTAGAATTGACCAAAACGGAAATACCTACTTTGGAAATTGGAAAGAAGATTTTCCAAACACAATGGGATACTTTATTAGCAAAAATGAAAAATATGTAGGTCAAGTTGTTAAGGGTATGAAAGAAGGCATAGGTCTGTCATATAACAAAGATTTAAATGGTGTCGAAATATACACTGGTGAATTTAAAAAAAATAAGCCAAATGGATACGGTTATTTATATGAGCACAAAAATAAAAAAACTTGGACATTTGGTATTTGGGATAATGGCAAATTATTAAAAAAAACTAAACGGTTCAATGAAGATAGAATGAAAAAAATAAGTCTTTTTAGTAAAAAAATTGACTTGTTAGCAAATTTATCTCCTTATGATTTATATGATAATTCAAATATTAAAATTACCAATACTGAAAAATCAAATTCCAAGTTAGGTGTTGTAAAAAACTCTTCAGACAATTTTTCAAAAAAATCAATAAATATCTCTTTTAGGAAGTCAAAAGAGAAACCTTTTGATATTGCTGTAATCATTGGAAACGCTAATTATGAAAAACAGGGAAAAGATATTCCAAACGTAAATCCAGCGTATGCAGATGCTCAAGGAATAAAACAATATTTTGTACAATCTCTTGGAATTAAAGAAGGAAATATAATTTATCTTGAAGATGCTACTGCAGCACAACTATTAAGTACTTTTGGAGACTCCTCTTCTCACAAAGGGAAATTATTTAATTGGATCAAACCAAATGTTTCGAATGTTTATATTTATTATGCTGGACACGGTGTGCCAGGTGATGGGGATGGAAAAACTTATCTTGTTCCATCAGATGCTGATGCACAAACAATCCAATTTTCAGGATATCCATTATCAACTTTATATTCTAACTTAGGAAAATTACCTGCCAAATCTGTTACAGTTATTTTGGAAGCTTGTTTTTCGGGCATTAGTCAATCTGGAACCCTTTTTAAAAAATCATCAAGAATGATTATTACACCAAAACAAAGCCTAGTTCCCAAAAATGTAAAGGTAATAGCAGCTGGGTCTCCGTCTCAAATGGCCTCTTGGGAGGAAGATAATTCACATAGTCTTTTTACAAAATACTTTTTGAAAGCGATGAGTGGCGAAGCTGATAAGAATAAAGATGGTAAAATAAATGACAATGAGCTCAGGGATTACCTTGATGAAACAATGACGTATTTTGCAAGAAGATATTATGGTAGAGACCAAAAAGTTCAAATCATATACGGTAAATAAGTTATAATGGATAAACTATTAAGGTAAATGTTGTATATTTATTGTCAATCACCACAGTTTTACGCTTAAGTACTGTTGCTCTTTCAACTCTAAATTTTGTATCGCTCTGTTTTTTACATACTAATTTTTGATTTTCTTCTAACGTTTCTTCTGTACATGCTTCTTTGATTAAACTGTCAAATCTTCGAGCTAACTGAGTTCTTCCTTCAAGTTCTGATGCACTTCTAGATGCTTCTATGTCACCATAACTAGCAATTCCACAAACTTGAATAGCAACTATTGATATTTTAGGGTTGAGACACCATTCTGGCATCTCATTTAAAAGTTCAATTTTACTACTTTTTCTATTGCTATCGTCATTATTGCCATCATTAGTTTTTTCTTTTTTATTAAAAATTTTTGGTTTTATATCAGCTTTTTTATCATTATCGCAGTTACTGCAGTTAAGAATTCTTCCAGCTTGAGCTTTTGATAAAAAAGAAATCGAAATTAAAAAATTAAAAATTATTACTATGAAAAAATTTTTTAACATCCTTATTATCTTATTATCTTATAAGCAAGCATGTGCTTAGTCCATGTTCGTCTATCTAGATTGTTTATTATTTCCAATAATTTTTTTCTTTCAATTGTAATAGAATTTGTTTTTGTGTCAGTGATACATGGTATATTTAGTTTTTCTTTTGTAGCAATGATAACAACATATTCCGAAACATAATCACGCTCTAAAGATTTTGGAAAACTCAGAGTAATTTGACCACTTGGTGGAAATTTTATATTGGTAATAGGCATGCTATACTCATTTTTGAAATATTCAGATATGCATAGATAATTTTTATTATCTTCACTAGGATACCAATTGAACATATGAATATAAGATTTTTGTGAAACAATCCCCTTCAGCAAAAAGTCTTTGCTTCCATCTTCAAATACATTATCTGGTTCAATTTTAGCGTTTAAATTAAAGTTAGGGTCAGGTTTGCCATTTGGCCTAGATACATTTGCTGTCAATTTTACTTCACAAAAATCATTTTTTCCGTCATTACCTCTATTTTCTGTAGAAGTAAAATCCTTAACAAATCCCTCTCCCATATAAGCGATTGTTGATTCAAATAAACTACATTCTCTTTTATCATAAATAGGCCCACCACTATTCCCTTTTTGAATGTCAGATGAAATTATAAATTGTGTTACATCATTGTCCATGCCTTTTGTAGCCCTGACTATTCCATCATCTAATTTCATTTCATCACTAATAGAAGTGCCAAGGGGAAATCCAGCGACAAAAATTTCTTCTCCTCCTGAAACATCCTCTAAACGCATTAATCCTTTTGAGACAATATTTGGCATAATCATCTTTAATTTTTGCAAAAATGATTTTTCCTCGGCAGATGCCATTTCCATAGAAGAAGTTTGTAAAATAGCTAAATCATTTCTTTTATCGGAAGCAACCAAATCTGCTTTTATCTGAGATGCATTATCATAACCAACAGTAATTTTTTTACATTTGTCTACGACATGTTGATTAGTTACAACATGTCTTAACTTACTTACATAAAAACCAGAACCTATTTCATTGGATGACTTCTGTTTTATTTGCTTAGATTTTTGAAGTTCTATATTCTTCTTTTCTAACTCAGCTATGCGTTGTTCAAGTGCTTTACGTTTACTTTCTTCTTCCTCTACTTTTCTTTTCAGAGCTATTCTTTTTTTCTTTTCTTTTTTTGCAGAAGCAATTTTTTGTTCTAGCAATTTTAGTGATTCATCACACCCTTGAGTTATAAAACTTGTAAAATAAACACCTTCAATCCCAGGAAACTCACCTAATTCTTCTAATTTTAAATTGATTGACTTTAAAAGATTGTTTGAAAATTCTTTCATCCTATTTTGACCATCATTGTTCATGATGTCCTCACACTTAAATTTTTTTATAGTTGAGAGTATTGTAGAAGTTAGGCTTGGTTGATGTTGGACAACAGCATCCATTACTCTTGCTTCATACTGTGTCATAAGACCAAGTCTAATTTGCACATAAGCATGTTCATCTAATAAGTTAGTTTTGAAAGGGTTTGGGAATTCAAAATATGTAGTCTCGTAAGCATCAGTTTTAGGAGTATCTTTTACTTTTTTCATGCTACTTGATTTTGTAGATATATCTTCTTCTTTTTTCACAATTTTTTTGCTATTACAGGAAAGGCCTCTTATATAAGCTTCAACTTTAAATTCTTCTCTAATATCATAAAATTGACAAATCTGTTTTTCATTTAACAACTTAATATTACAAAGGCTTGGATATTTACCTGATACGCAAGTTCTAAGATTTACCTCTTTTTCGACTTTGTTGACTCTATCCAATTCCTTTTGCGTTAATAAATTTTTTTTGCATAATGAACGATAATTACCAGATAAACAAGTTTTAAGGTTTTCTGCTTTCTCAGCTTTTTCTGTTGCTTTTAATTGTTCTGAAGTTAATAAATTTTTTTTGCATAATGAAGGGTATTTTCCGGATAGACAAGTTTTTAGGTTATCATTTCCTTCGGCTCTTTTTACTCTTTTTAACTCTTGTTGAGTTAATAAATTATGATTACATAAAGTAGGATACTTCCCAGATAGACAAGTCTTCAGATTTTCCCTTTTTTCAGCTTTTTCAGTTTGTATTAACTGATTTGAGTTCAAATATTTTTTATTGCATAAAGTAGGATATTTCCCCGATAAACACGTAGCTACATTATCACTATAAGCGTGACTTAAAGATATAATAAAAAAATATGATACACTAAATAAACCACTTAATTTAATCAAAAAGATTACAAATTTTTTCATAATTTAAATTATATAATATATGATATTTATCTCATAGATATAAATTATAAGGAAAATAAATTGAAAAAAATAATAATACAAAAGGAATTACAAAATCATCCTTTTAAAGATTGGGAACATCCTAGCTTGAGAATTGATTTAAAAGAAAATGAAAGTATTACTAAACATATATTTTATTATAAAACTGATAAACATAAAAGTTTTTCAAAACAGACAGAACCAAAGACAAAACTCCTAGAAGCTCTTGAAGTAATTCAAAAATTACCCAAAATTAAAAATCTAGACATTACAAGCAAAGAAAATGTCCTAAATGAATTTTCTGGCCTTATGAAAAGTTTGATGCCTCATTTAATGCTCTATACTGGAGATAGTAGTAACACTATAAAATTAGATAATGACAAAGTATCGATAGAAGATTTAAATAATTTATTCAAATCAACTTCTAAATCCAAAAGAAAAGCTATGTTGGGATAAGTTCGTTTAGAACAGAAAAAATAATAGAACTATAATTAGCTTTGCCTGAAAACTTAATTGAGTCCTCTAATGTTTTTTTATTTTTTATAAAATGTAGAGCTGAGTGAATAACATTATAAACATATCCATCAGGACTTAGTTTGGCATTTTCAACCTGTTTCCAACTTTCAATTAACTCTTTATTTTTAGATACCTCAAGACAAGCATTATCAATATTCTTTCCTTCTAATAAACATCTACATAACAAAACGACAATTGCTGAACCATTCCCCGCATCCTGATGATAGTGTGTAATTTTAGCTTCTTGCCGAGCTAAGCCTATGAGTTCTTCTGCTGGAATTTTTGTAAATCCTGCCAAGGGCATACACCTATGAGCTGGACCACATCCTGCTGTATTTTCATCAAAATCTTGATGTGTTTTCAAAACAGCTTTTTCGTGGTCATAACCTTTTAATATGTTGGTAAATACACTTGCATATGTTGGCCCTGTATCAAAAGCATCTGCCTTCCACCATTCTAAATACCTTTTTGTTAAATCATCTTTATTAAATCCATCATTCGCATGTAAACTCTTTGCAAGTATTTTTGATAATTCATAAGGGCCTCCAATTTGATCTCCTTTTTTTACACCTTCCAATATTAATTTAATTTCGTTATTCATTTAAAACCAAAACTATTTTCAAAATTTAAATCAGATAATTGCTTTGTGTATTTATCTTCAACATTATTTTTACCTCTTATTAAGCCTATATATCTAAGAGCTATCGTTGCTTTTTTAAACTCATCAAGCTTATCATTGTTTAAAGCATTTATTAAAATATCTTGCGAGAGAATTAAAATATGTTTTTGTGTATTGATAATAGTTTCAAGAATTTTTTCCTGTGTCTTTTTAAGTTGTCGAATAAATTCTTCATTTTGTTTCCAACGAGAAAGTGTTTCAGGTCTTATCTTTAATTGGTTCAAAATTTCTGTCGTTTTCATGCCTGTTGCTAAAAGATTGCAAGCCATAACTTGACTTTCATTGAGTTTTATTGACATTTTTTTCTCCCCTTTCAGGTTTGTGACCAAAAAAACCTCTTTGTTTTTTCATTTCTTCTATAGCCAAATTAAGTTCATTTTCATCCCATACGACTTTATTTCCTAACATAAATGGTAATGGAATAATTTGTTCTTTTGACCATCTCACAACAGTTGAAGGGCTAATATTCAGCTTTCTAGAAACTTCTTTTTTACTTAAATAAATAGATTTCATTTGCGTAACTCCGATTAAATTTTAATTTAAGATTTTTGGATACTACGTCGCTAGATTTAGTAATCTATTTCGAAGAATAGCATGTTTACATGCACGGAATAACTTCCCAGGGTTTCGCCTCGCCGTATTCTGGCTCACATAAAATGTGGGTATATAGTTAATCTATTATAACATTTAAACATGTTTCTCGCAATACTATGAAGAGTAAAACAATAAATATTTTTCCCAATCTTTCATAATTTTTTTTCTTTGCCCTATTAAATCTGTCCTTAAATATGCTTTTTCTACTTTACTTGGTAATTGATGAGCTAAACAAAACTCTATTGCATGATGAGAGTAATTTCCTGTTTCTTCTGCCCAATCTCTAAAAGTTGACCTAAAACCATGAACTGTAATTTTAAGATGAGAAAATTCTTTTTTTAAAAATACAAGCATAGCTCCATTAGAAATATGATTTCCTGTTGCTGGGTTTGTAAAAACAAAGTGATGATTATGCTTTCTTCTCATTAACTCTACTATTGTTATAGCTTCATCTGATAAAGGAACTTTATGCTCTTTTCTTACTTTCATTTTTTCAGCTGGTATGGTCCACATTCCTCTTTTCAAATCAAATTCATTAAACTCAGCCTCAATTACTTCTTTTGTTCTTGTTGCTGTTAAAATTAAAAATTTTAATGCATAAGCTGATAGATGTTCAAATTGACTCAAATCTTCATAAAAATTAGTTATTTTTGAATAATGAAGAGAAGGATGGTGTTTTACCTTCTGAATTTTATAAGGGTCTGGAAGAATATGAATAAGGTGTTCCTTCCAAGAAGCTGGATTATCTTTGTCGTACCAACCCCTAATTTTTGCAAATGAAAATATAAGAAATAATCTTTGTTGAATACGTCTTGCTGTTTCTGTTTTTGTATTCCAAATAGGCTGTAGAACACTAATAATATCGTCACGATTAATATCAATAAAAGGCTTAGTATCTAACAATGGTGAAGCATGAGTATTAATAGAGTTTCGCCATTGCTGAGCACTTTTGGGATTAGTCCATTCAGCTTCTTTCTTTTTAAAAATATATAACTCTGCAATGTCTGAAAACTTTTTATTTTGTTGTTGTCTTAAAACCTCAATTCTATTTTTCTCATCGATAGGGTCAATTTTTTCTTTAAGTAATTGTTTGTTACTTAATGCATGTTGTCTTGCCTCTAAAAGAGATACATCAGGGAATTTACCTAAACCCATTTCTCTTGCTCTTTTGTTAATAGTATAACGAAAACTCCATTTACCTTTTCCAGGGCTGGAAATAGTTATATATAGTCCATCTCCATCATGGTATTTGTCCTTAGGTAAAAATAATAATTTTCTCGCATTTAATTTTTTCATGTCATCTCCAGTCTACAACTCGGTCTACAAGTTGGGTTGATTAAAGATGATTTATAATGAAATAACTTAAACAGGTTTCGTCAATTAAAACCAAGCACAGCTTAGAGTTATGACACAGTATGACATAACATAGTTAGGTACATGGCGGAGAGAGAGGGATTCGAACCCTCGAGAGGCTTTCACCTCTACACACTTTCCAGGCGTGCGCCTTAAACCACTCGGCCACCTCTCCATAAATATTTTATAATTGAAAATATATCTAAATCATATTAAAAAAAATATAAGAATATGGGTAGAATATTTATAACATTTGGTTTATTTTTTTTTGTAATATCCCTACTTGGTATCTATTTAGATATTTTGTTACATATTAACGGCAGTACAGGATATACTCAAATAGGACAAATGTGGTATAAATATGCACCTAATAGTTTACAGATTGCAGAGGCAATTGTTAGCAGATATATAGATCCATGTTCATCTCTAAAAATTTTAAATTGTTCAGGGTTTGTTTGGCATCCAATAATATCTACTTTTTTAATCTTTCCCGCAGGATTAACATTTGGAATTTTGACTATCTTTTTTATTTATTTTGGAACGAAAAAAAGAAGAATAAATAAAATTAGTTAGATTTTTAGAGCTTCAAAAAAAGCGTTTTGAGGTATTTCTACTTGTCCAAACTGTCTCATTTTCTTTTTTCCAGCTTTTTGTTTTTCAAGAAGCTTTCTTTTTCTAGAAATATCTCCTCCATAACATTTAGCTGTAACATCTTTTCTTACAGCACTTATGGTTTCTCGAGCTATAACTTTCGAACCAATTGCAGCCTGTAAGGCAACCTTAAATAATTGTCTAGGAATCAATTCTTTCAATTTTAAACAAATAGCTCTACCTCTTTTTTCGGCATGATCTTTATTTGTAATCATTGCTAATGCATCAACTTGATCTCCATTCACTAGTATTGAAACTTTTACAAGGTCTCCTAATCTATATTGATCAAATTGGTAATCAAAACTAGCATATCCTGAAGAAACACTTTTCAGTCTATCATAGAAATCAAAAACTACTTCGTTCAATGGAAGCTTGTAAACTAACATAGCTCTTGATCCAACGTAACTTAGATCAACTTGTTCTCCTCTTCTTTCAGTACATAACGTTAAAACTGCCCCTAAGTACTGATCAGGGACAAATATTGTAGCTGTTATCCAAGGTTCTTGAATATGCTCTAATTTATTAGCATCTGGTAAATCGGCTGGATTGTGTAGTTTTACTATTTCTCCATTAACTTTTTTGATTTCATAAACGACAGATGGTGCAGTAGAAATTAATTCTAAATTGAATTCTCTACTTAATCTCTCTCTAATGATTTCCATATGTAATAAACCTAGAAAACCACATCTAAAACCAAAACCTAATGCTGCTGAAGTTTCAGCTTCAAAACTAAAAGATGAATCATTTAATGATAGTTTTTCTAATGCGTCTTTAAGATCACTAAAATCTGCACTGTCAGTCGGGAAAAGACCACAAAAAACTACAGGTATTGAAGGTTTGAAACCCTCTAACATTGAATTCGTAGGTTTTTTATCATCAGTAATTGTGTCTCCAACATTACAGTCAGCTACAGTTTTAACTGAAGCAGTTAAAAAACCAATTTCACCAGGTCCCATAGATTCAACATTTAATATTTTGGGAGTAAAAATACCCAAGCTGTCTACAGTGTAGCTTGATCCAGTTGACATAAATCTTATCTTCTGACCTTTGAATAATTTACCATCAACAATTCTAACTAGAATTAAAATTCCTAAATAAGGATCAAACCAACTATCAATTAGCATCGCTTTTAACTTATTATCAATTTTGCCATTTGGAGGAGGGAGTTTTTCAACTAGTGAACTTAAAACTGATCTTACTCCAATTCCAGTTTTTGCAGATACTTCGATTGTCTCATCACTCGGCAAGCCTATAACTTCATCAATTTGTTTTTTTATTCTCTCAGGCTCAGATGCTGGAAGATCAATTTTATTTAAAACAGTTACTATCTCATGGTCAGCATCAATTGCTTGATAAACATTTGCAAGAGTTTGTGCTTCAACTCCTTGAGAGGAATCTACTATTAATAAAGATCCTTCACAGGCGGACAATGACCTTGACACTTCATAAGAGAAATCAACGTGACCTGGTGTATCTATAAGATTAAGTATATAAGTTTCACCATCAGTATGTTGGTATTTTAAACGAACCGTTTGAGCTTTAATGGTAATACCTCTTTCTCTCTCAATATCCATATTATCAAGAATTTGCTCTTTCATTTCTCTATCTTGTAGAGCACCACATTCTTGTATCAACCTATCTGCTAATGTTGACTTTCCATGATCTATGTGAGCTATAATTGAAAAATTTCTTATTTTTTTTATATTTTCCATTTTAAATAATTTAACTACTAAAAAAAAATTTACAATTTCATATTAGCAATTTTATTTTTAATTTAAATCCGCTTGACTAAAGTTGTTATATTGATAGGTTAAGTTATGAATTTAAATAAATTGTCAATACGTAACTTACTAATTCTATGATGCCCTGTCTCTTTGGAGCCAGGGATATGAATAGTTTTTAACTTATAGGATTTACGTAAAATGGCGAAATATAATAAATATACTCAATACAAAACAATTGAAATAAAAAAAAGAGATTGGCCAAATAACACTCTAAACAAATGCCCAATTTGGTGTTCTGTAGACCTTAGAGATGGAAATCAAGCTTTAGCTGAGCCAATGGATAGTTTCCGTAAAATGAAATTTTTTAAAAAACTTATAGGCATAGGTTATAAAGAAATAGAAGTTGGATTTCCATCAGCTTCAGATACAGATTTTAATTTTATTAGAGAGCTTATAGATGATGAACTTGTACCAGATGATGTAACTATTCAAGTTTTGACACAATCAAGAGAAGAATTAATAATTAGAACAATTGAGAGTTTAAAAGGAGCAAAAAACGCAATTATTCATCTTTATAATTCTACAAGTACTTTACAAAGAAGAGTTGTATTTAAAGAAGATATGAGTGGTGTGAAAAAGATTGCAACTGATGGTGCAAAAATAATTAGTGATAATATTGGAATTTTAAATGATACTAATGTTAGATTAGAGTATTCGCCTGAGAGTTTCACTGGAACAGAGTTGCCGTATGCACTTGAAGTATGTGAAGAAGTTTTAGATATATGGAAAGCAAGCGAAATCAATCCTGTTATAATAAATCTACCTGCAACTGTTGAAATGTCATCTCCTAATATCTACGCTGATCAAATTGAGTGGATGAGCAAAAACTTTTCTAATAGAAAAAGAATTGTGCTTTCTTTACACCCTCATAATGACAGAGGTACTGCTGTTGCCGCTACTGAATTAGGATTAATGGCAGGAGCAGATCGAGTTGAAGGGACTCTTTTTGGAAATGGAGAACGAACTGGTAACGTAGACTTAATAACTTTAGGTCTTAATTTATTTACACAAGGAATAAATCCTCAGATAGATTTTTCTGACATCAATTCTTTAATTGAAACAGCAGAATATTGCAATAGATTACCAATTCATGAAAGACATCCATATGCTGGAAAACTAGTGCATACAGCTTTTTCAGGAAGTCATCAAGATGCTATTAGAAAAGGAATGGACGCTATTGAAAAATCTAATTCTCAAAAATGGGAGGTTCCATACCTACCTATAGATCCTGCAGATATTGGAAGGACTTATGAAGCAATTATAAGGGTTAATAGTCAATCAGGCAAAGGTGGATCTGCTTGGATACTAGAAACTGAACATCATGTAAGAATTCCAAAACAAGCAGAGATCGAGCTATCAAAAAATGTTCAAAAACAAGCGGACACCTCTGGACTTGAAATTTCTAGTAATGATATATGGATAATTTTTCAAAACCAATTTATTAAAAATGATCCTTTTAAATTAATAAATTTTGTTTCAAAGGCATCAAATAAAACTTCTGGTCTTGAAATAATTAATGCAGAAATTGAATATAATGGAAAAATAGATAATTTTACTAGTGAAGGAAATGGACCAATATCTGCTTTTGTTAATGGAATTAGAGAAAAGTATAATTTAGAATTTACACTTAAGGATTTTGGACAAAATACTAGAAGCGCCACCTCAAAGGCAGAATCTGCAGCATATGTAGAATTACAAGATAAGAATGATCAATCTGTTTTTGGATGTGGAATTCATACCAGTATAACTTTGGCTCCAATTCTAGCTGTGATTAGTGCAATAAATAAAATTAATTAGGTGGTAATGGTGCACTTAACACAGTTTTTTGAAAAGAATTCATTTTATTTAATTTAATATACCAATTATTAACATTCTGAAAATTGTCAAAAGATATCTTGAGATTAACGCATCTATGACACCAAATTCCAAGAGGTATGTCTGCTAAACTAAATTTTTCACCAACAATGAAATATTCTTTACCCAACTGATTATCTATTATTTCTAATAAGCTTAAAATATCTTTTTTTGCCTTTTCAACAATTAATCCATCTCTTTGATCTTCAGGTAAACTTAATTTATGCGCTGTAAGTAAAGAACATGGAGATGCAAATGTAAAACTACCCCAATCAATCCATTGGTCAATTTTTGCATTAACTTCAGTATTTTCTTCAACTAAAATATTAAATTTTTTAGATAAATATCTCAAAATAGCATTTGATTCATACAATATTAAATTATTATCATCCAATACTGGCACACGACTATTAGGGTTCATTTCTTTAAACTCAATGGTTTGTGTTTTACCGTGCACACCGCCATAATTGAAATTAATAACACTGATATTTGCATAATCACAAAACCAGTTAATTTTCTGAACATTTGCTGAAGATAATCTTCCATAAATTTTTATTGCCATAAAAAAACCTTTTTGCTTTATAATAATATCAACTGTAAATTATGGAAAAAAAAGTATCAATTTTAAATAATAGATCTGTTCTTAAAATTTCTGGAAAAGATAGTTTGTTATTTTTAAATAATATTATTTCTAGTGACCTTGAAAAAATAAATCACAAAGAATTATTTATAACAACTTTATTGTCACCTCAAGGAAAAATTTTGTTTGATTTTTTTATTGTAAAAAATAAGGATAAGTATTTCATTGAGTGTAGCAAAATCCAAATAAATGATTTAATAAATAAATTAAAATTATATAGCTTGAGATTAGATGTGACTTTTGAAAAAGAAGATTTAGATGTAATCATATCAAATTTTTTTTACGAAGATGAAATAACAATAAAAGATATTAGATTTAAAAATAACAATATTTATAGGCATTTTACTAAACTTAAAAAGAATTTTAAATATCTAAGTTTAAAAGATTGGTACGATAGTTTGAGATTTGTAAACCTATGTCCAGAAGGTGAATTAGAAATACCTTCAAATAAACTTTACCCCTTTGAAATAGATATAATTTATGACAATGGAGTCGACTTTGGTAAGGGTTGCTTTGTTGGGCAAGAAGTTATTGCAAGGGTAAAGTACAAAGGTTCTGTGAAAAAAAAATATATAAGTTTTAAAATCAATTCTTCTAGTACGATTGATAACGTAAATATTCATGATGTTCAAAAAAAAATAGTAGGATCTTTAATTCATAATTCAAAAATAAATGACGATATTTTTGGTTTTGGCCTTGTAAGAATAGAATATATCAAAAAACAATTAGAGTTATTTTGTGAAGACTTTAGACTAAGTATATTAAATTAAGTAAAAATAGTTTTATATTCTTAAATTGACATTTGAAGATTTAAAAATTACTTAATTATAATAACAATAGGAGTTATTATGTCACTTTTAATGCCTAAGGCTACAGCAGTATGGTTAATTGATAATACAACTTTAACATTTGAACAGATATCAGAGTTTTGTGATTTACATGTTTTAGAAGTTCAAGCTATTGCAGATGGTGATGTAGGTCAAGGAATAATTGGTTTTGATCCTATTCAAAATGGACAACTATCTAAAGAAGAAATCGAAAGATGCTCTTCAGACCCAAGCTTAAAATTAATACAACTCGACAGTAATAATAACTTTGCATCTGACAGAACAAAAGGTCCAAAATATATACCTTTATCTAGAAGAGGTGATAAACCAAATGCAGTAGCATGGCTTGTGAAAAATCATCCTGAGCTAAAAGATAGTCAAATCAGCCGACTTGTAGGAACAACTAAATCGACAATAGAAAAAATTAGAAATAGATCTCATTGGAATATATCCAATATTTCTGCAAAACATCCTATATTATTAAAATTATGTTCCCAAGAAGATTTAGAAAAAGAAGTTTTAAAATCTGGGGGATCAATAGATAATCCAATAGAAAATGGTTAATAAAAATAAAAATTTTCTAGTTGGAATTATTATGGGAAGTCAATCAGACTGGGAGGTCATGAAAAAGGCAAAAGATCAATTAGATGAACTTTCTATTTCGAATGAACAACTTATTATTTCAGCTCATAGAACACCTCATAGAATTTTAGATTATGCAAAAAAATGTTTAGAAAATGGTGTTAAAGTCATTATTGCAGGTGCAGGTGGTGCAGCTCATTTGCCTGGCATGATGGCATCTCATACACAGTTACCAGTAATTGGTGTTCCAATTGAAAGTACAAGCTTAAAAGGAATTGATAGTCTACTATCAATAGTACAAATGCCAAAAGGAATTCCTGTTGCAACAGTTTCAATTGGTAAAACTGGTGCAATAAATGCTGCAATATTAGCTGCAGAAATTTTAAGTCTTCAAAATGAACAAATTCGTAATAAACTATCATCTTGGAAAATTTCAATGACAAATAATGTACCATACAAACCAGAATAAAATTTTAATTTTTTTTATAAATTAATGACTCTTAAAAATAAAACTATTGGTATACTTGGAGGTGGTCAACTCGGTAAGATGACAGCTGTAGCTGCAAAAAAGTTAGGTTATCACACTTTCCTTTATTGCCCAAAAGGAGACAACCCAGCTGAGTATAGTGTAAATAAATATATTTTTGGTAATTGGGATGATAATAAAAAACTAGAATTATTTGGATCAAAAGTTGATGTTATTACATCCGAGTTTGAAAATATACCTGCAAAAACCTTAGTTAGTTTATCAAATATAACAAAAGTTTATCCATCAAGTTTTTGTTTTAGTATTGCTCAATATAGAAACAAAGAAAAAGAAATGGCAGCCAGATCAGGTTTTTTAGTTCCAAAATGGTACAGAATTAAATCTTTAGAAGATTTAAAAAAATACTCAAAAATTTTAAATTATGATTGTATTCTGAAAACTAATTCTCTTGGATATGATGGCAAAGGCCAAATTAATATTTCATCAGAAATAAATTTTAAAAAAATTTGGAATGAAATAAACTTTGATGATTGCATTTTAGAAGAAAAAGTTAATTTTGACAGAGAAGTTTCTATTCTTTATGCCAAAAGCTTAAATGGATCTGAATGTTTCTTCCCAATATCAGAAAACTATCATGAAAATGGTATTTTAAAATATACAATAGCACCAGCCATTCTTGAACAAGAGTTAGAAATTAAATTAAAGTTAACTGTAAAAAAATTTGCAAAATTATTAAATTTAAAAGGCCTGTTAACTATAGAACTTTTTCAACGTAATAATGATTTTATCTTTAATGAAATCGCTCCAAGACCCCATAATTCATTTCATTGGACTATTGAAGGGTGTAAAAATAGTCAATTTGACGTTTTAGTTAAATCAATAATGGGTCAAGATATAAATGATCAGGTTGTAGGCGAAAACTGGAAAATGATAAATTTACTTGGAGATGAGGTTGAAAATTTAAAATTTTTTAATTTTCATAAAGATCAAAAAACTCATATTTATGGAAAGAAAGAGGTAAAAAATGGAAGAAAGATGGGGCATATTACATATCCAATTTAGTTGTTTTTTCCAAAATCAAATGGTACATCCTGATAGACTTCATTGATAAAATTTGAAAATAATAGAAAAGCATAGGGCCTCCAGCGATTAACTGGTAATTTTTGATCATCATTGTCCGGGAAGTAATTTTCAGGAAGTGATGTATTTAAATTTTCATTTTTATCTCGTAAATATTCATCTTTTAAAGTTTCCGCGTCATATTCTAAATGATTTAAAATATAAAGATCTTTTGTACTTCGTGATCTCACCATACCAACCCCTGATAAAGTTGATTCCGCAAGAACTTCAAGATCTTCGTCAATTAAATCTTGCCTTCTTGTTTCAGTGAAACGTGAAACTGGCATTGGAAATCGATTAGTAAAACCTTGGAGTAATCTATCATTATTTTCTAATAATTGATGATCATACACGCCAAATAATTTCTTTTTCAGAATATACTTTTCCACATCATAGAAAATTTTTAAAAAAACTTGACTTCCCCAGCAAATACCAAGTCTTCTAAAAACATTTGCTTTAGACCAAATTATAATCTCACGCAATTCATCCCAATAATTGACATCTTTAAAAGGTAATGTCTCAATTGGCGCACCTGTTACAATTAAAACATCAAAAAAATCATACCTAATATCATCTAAAGTTTTGTAAAATTGAATTAGATAATCTTGATTCGTGTTTTTAGGTTGATATGACTTTGTAGTCATTAAGGTAAGTTCAATTTGCAATGGAGAAGCTCCTATTAATCTAGCAAATTGAATTTCAGTAGGAACTTTTTTTGGCATTAGATTCAACAATAAAAACTTCAGTGGTCGTATATCCTGCCTTTCAGCATAACTACTATTAATTACATCAACTGCTTCGCTTAAGAGAGATTCTCTTGCAGGCAAATTATCAGGAATTTTTATTGGCATTAATTAATCATTTGATTTGTATGAATATTTGTTTGAATTAAATCTTTGCAAGATTTTAAAGAATGTATTCAAGGGATTAGACTGATTAATGACATTTTTAAATTTTTTTATTTTTCCAAAATTAGAAACATTGTTCAATCTTCTTTGAAGAAAATCTTCAACTTTAACAAAGTCACCTTCATTTAACCAGTATGACAAGGTAGAACTATAAACACCCGATAGAATTAATCTTTTTGTGTAAAAAGAAAAATCAGTGGATTTATCTCCACAACCTCTCCAAATAATATCACATGTATTATATAACATGTGTAAAGCTATTTTAGAATTTTTTGGTAAAGCCATCATACCTAATGATATTCTGACAGCTTCTTTAAATTTATTTGCAGCTTTAAGTCTTAATATTATCTGAGACTTGATTTTATCTGGTATTCTCAAATTTTTAGATTTAGATTTTTTGAAATTTTCTTTCATTTCATTATCTAAATAGATATTAAATTCCTGAATAATATTAACAAGACTATTATTAAAAAGATTTCTTATATTACCCTTTTCAACTTCTGATAATTTTTTTGATTTAATTAGATCGATATCAACAGCAGAAAAATATAGGGTTTCCCATGACCAACCATCAAAAGGTACATTATCTAAGAATGATAGTAATAATTTTGTTTTTGTCTTTTTATTAATATCTTTCATAATAGTTTGATTATACTATTAAGTATGAGAATTTAATAGTGTTTCAAGAAAATAAATAATTTAATTTTGTAATTTATATAAAACACTTGCAAATAGTTGAAAAAACATGTTATTAAAACGCTCTTTAAGGAATAAATTATATGTATGTATCTGTAAGAGACAATAACATTGATCAAGCTTTACGCATTCTCAAGAAAAAAATGCAAAGAGAAGGTGTTTTTAGAGAAATGAAAAACCGAAGAGTTTATGAAAAACCATCTGAGAAAAAAGCTAGAGAATTAGCTGAGAGCACAAGAAGAGTTAGAAAACTGATGAGAAAAAGATTGGAAAGAGAAGGTTATTAATATCCTTATGTTAATAATTTTTATACCGTACTTTCGTACGGTTTTTTTTTGAGAAATTGAATGATAATAGGTTGTCCTAAAGAAATAAGCAAAGATGAAAAAAGAGTAGCTCTAACACCATTAAGTGCAAAAGAGTTAATAAAACTTGGGTTTAAGTGCCAAATCCAGACTAAAGCAGGATTAGAATCAAACTACTCTGACCAAGATTATAAGGATGCCGGTGTCAAAGTTATATCTTCAAAAGATATTTGGTCTAAATCAGATATCATTGTTAAAGTTAGGGCTCCTTCTAACCCTGAACTTAAATTATTAAAACCAAAAACAACTCTCATCTCTTTTATTTGGCCTGGGCAAAACAAAAAACTTCTTGAAGATCTTAAGAAAAAAAATGTGTCTGTAATATCTATGGATATGATACCTAGAATTAGTAGAGCTCAAAAAATGGACGCTCTTTCATCTATGGCTAACATAGCTGGTTACAGAGCGATAATTGAGGCAAGCAACAACTTTGGCAGATTTTTTACAGGCCAAATTACTGCTGCAGGGAAAGTTGCTCCTGCTAAAGTTTTAGTTATTGGTGCCGGAGTTGCTGGGTTAGCTGCAATAGGAACTGCTCAGTCATTAGGAGCAATTGTAAGAGCATTTGATGTAAGACCAGAAGTTGCTGAACAAATAGAGTCAATGGGTGCTGATTTTTTACTTTTAGATTTTGATGAAGATGGGTCAGGCGAAGGTGGATATGCAAAGCCTGCTTCAAAAGAATTCATAAAAAAAGAAATGCAACTTTTTAGAGAACAAGCTCCTGAAATTGATATTGTTATTACTACTGCACTTATTCCTGGAAAACCTGCACCTCTATTATGGCCAAAAGAGATGGTTAAGCTAATGAAACCTGGTTCTGTTGTAGTTGATTTAGCTGCAGAACAAGGTGGAAATTGTGATTTAACTAAACCTAATAAACTTTATAAAACAAGTAATAATGTTACTATTATTGGATACACTGATTTACCAAGTCGAATGGCAACACAATCTTCCAATCTATATTCTACGAATATTAGACACATGTTAAGTGATTTAGCTCCTGAGAAAAATGGTAAAATTAATATTAATATGGATGATGATGTGATTAGAGGTTCTACAGTTGTTTTAAATGGAAAAATAACATTCCCTCCACCTCCTCCAAAAGTTCAAGCAATTGCTAAACATGAAAGCAAAAATACATCAAAAACACCAGAAGAAATTGAAAAAGAAGAATTACTGAAACAAAAAAAAGCGGGTTTTCAACAGCTTGTATTGTTAATAGTTGGTTCATTATTAATGCTATTAATTGGCTTTTATGCGCCCCCGTCTTTTATGCAACATTTCATAGTTTTTGTTTTATCTTGCTTTGTTGGTTTTCAAGTAATATGGAATGTTTCTCATTCTCTTCATACACCATTAATGGCAGTAACAAATGCAATTTCAGGCATTATAATTGTCGGTGCCCTTCTACAAATTGGTTCTTCCAATTATATCGTTAACATTTTAGCAATTATATCAGTCATGATAGCAACTATAAATATAGTTGGTGGATTCCTTGTCACAAAGAGAATGTTATCAATGTTTAAGAAAAGTTAGTTATGACACAAGAATTATTAACAGCATTGTATATTGCAGCTAGTGTTTTATTTATATTATCACTCGGTGGCTTAAGTGATCAAGAAAAGGCTAAAAAAGCTGTTTGGTACGGCATCATTGGAATGACCATAGCTATTTTTGGAACCATTTTAGGCCCAGATATGAAACTTGATAAATTATTAATACCAGCTTTGGTTGTTGGATCAATAATTGGATTAGTTGTAGCATTAAAAGTTCAAATGACAGGAATGCCACAACTTGTTGCAGCGCTTCATTCATTTGTAGGTTTGGCAGCTGTGTTTATCGGGATTAACTCATCAATTGAACCACCTCAAAATTTATCCAATGTTGAAATTATAATTCACGAGATAGAAATATTTCTTGGCGTATTTATAGGAGCAATAACTTTCACAGGTTCAGTCATTGCATATGGAAAACTTTCAGAATTAATAACCGGTAAAGCACTTGTGCTACCGGGTAGACACGTTCTAAATATATTAATGACATTAGCTTGTCTTGTTTTAGGTTACATGTTTTTACATCAATATGGTCTATGGACTTTAATTGCAATGACTATAATAGCTTTTATTATAGGAGCTCATCTTGTTCTTGCTATTGGTGGGGCTGACATGCCTGTAGTAGTTTCAATGTTAAATTCATATTCTGGTTGGGCCGCTGCTGCTACTGGATTTTTACTAGGTAATGATTTGTTAATTGTTACTGGTGCACTAGTTGGTTCTTCAGGAGCCATACTCTCATACATAATGTGTAAAGCTATGAACAGAAATTTTATTTCTGTCATTTTAGGTGGCTGGGGAGATAATGTATCTTCATCTCAAGAAATTGAAGGTGAAATGATCCCTGCAGATATTGAGACAGTTTCGGGTACACTTAATGATGCTCAAAATATCGTTATAGTACCTGGTTACGGCATGGCTGTGGCTCAAGCTCAAAGCGCAGTCTCTGAGTTAACGTCTAGATTAAGGAATAAAAAGAAAAACGTTAGGTTTGCTATTCATCCTGTAGCTGGGAGACTTCCTGGACATATGAATGTATTACTTGCAGAAGCTAAAGTACCTTACGATATTGTTCTTGAAATGGACGAAATAAATGAAGATTTTCCATCAACTGATGCTGTTTTAATATTAGGTGCTAATGATATTGTTAATCCATCTGCACAAGATGATCCTAATAGTCCAATTGCTGGAATGCCTGTCCTTGAAGTTTGGAAATCAAGTCAAGTCTTTATATTTAAACGTGGTCAAGGAAGAGGTTACTCAGGTATTGAAAATCCATTGTTCTTTAAAGAAAACTCAAGAATGGTATATGGAGATGCAAAAAAATCTTTAGATGAGATTTTACAAAAAATTAATTAGATAATCCTACTTTTTTCAATACTTTATTTTGTTTATCTTTAAGATTTTTCTCACTAAAATCACCAACTAATTCATGAAAAACTCTATACCAGTTGATTTCAGCTTTTAAATGCATAAAAACTGAACCAAGTCCAATAGCTGCTCTATCCATTAAAACAAATTCTCTAGGAGGTTTTACACCTCCAATTTTTTTCAACTCTTCATGAACTTTTTCAGCTGTTTTTCTTCCATATTGACCAGTTGGCATTTCTGATATAGGTCTAATTCTATCTTCCAATAGAGGTTGATAAATAAATTTAGCCCAAATATTTAATATTTCGATTAAATTTTTATTTAAGTTTTCAAATCCCCATCTCTCATATGCTGATATTGCTAATTCTATGTTATCATCTCTTAAAGCTTCATACAGATCAATAACTCCGGTAACAAATTCAGGCTTGAATATTCTAATACATCCAAAATCTAATAAATTTACACCTGCATCATTTCTTATAGAATAATTTCCTAAGTGAGGATCTCCATGAATAATTCCATATTCATAAAAAGGAACATACCAAGCCTTAAACATATTTAGCGCAAGTTTATTTTTAAGTTCTTGATCTTTAGTTTCTGATATAAAATCCATGACTTTTTGACCTTCAATCCTAGTCATGGTTAATAATTTATTAGTGGAGAGATTTTTTATTGGCTTTGGTAAAGTTATTTCGTCAAACTTTGATAACATTTCTCTATACAAATTTAAGTTTTTCAATTCATGTGAATAATCTAATTCTTCCATTAATCTTTCTGATAACTCTTGATGTATTGCATTAGTTGAAATTGCAGAATCATACCTTTCATAAATAGAAAATATAAGTTTGAGCTGGTTGAGATCTGCTTGGACTGCGGAACTCATGTCCGGGTATTGAAGCTTACATGCTAATTTATTATTTTTTAAATCTTCAGCAAAATGAACTTGTCCTAATGATGCAGCAGCGGAAGCTTGCTTATCAAAATTTTTAAATTGTGAAACCCAATTTTCACCTAACTCTGCTCTCATTCGTCTTTTTACAAATAACCATCCCATTGAAGGTGCATCAGCTTGAAGATGAGCTAACTCATTTGCATATTCTTTAGGGACAGCATCTGGAATTGTAGATAATATTTGTGCTATTTTCATAATTGGCCCTTTAATCCCACCAAGAGCTTCCCTTAACTGTTTTGCATGATTTTCTTTATCAATTTTAAGCCCCAAATATTTTTCGCCAGCCAGTTTAGCGGCAAGTCCACCAACTGCTGAAGTTACCTTAGCGTATCTTTTTATTCTTCCGGTTGTAGATGAGCCGTCTAATTTATCATTTAAATTATTAGTCATGAATTATAAAGTTTCTAATTCATCAATCATATTTGTAATTGAATTGACACCTTTAGCCCAAAAATTATTGTCATAAGCACTTAATGAAAATGGCTTTAATAATTCATCATGTCTTTTAGTCCCACCTGCTTCTAATAAATCAATATATTGATTTGCAAATTTACTTTTATCACTATTTTGATATTCATTCCAAAGAGCATTTACTAAACAATCACCAAAAGCATACGCATAAACGTAAAATGGCGTATGAACAAAATGAGGAATATAAGCCCATAAAGATCTATAATCATTATCTAATTTTATATAAGGTCCAACTGCATGTTGCTGAGTTTTCATCCATATATCACAGATTTCGTCAACTGTTAATTCTGAAGCTACACGCGCTTTATGAAATTCATTTTCAAATTGATGAAATCCTATCTGCCTTGCAACTGTATTTAACATGTCTTCAATTTTATTTGCTAACATTATTTTCTTTTGACTTTTTTCAGCCTTATTAAGAAGTTTTCTAAATACTAACATTTCTCCAAATACAGATGCAGTCTCAGCAAGTGTTAACGGTGTATCTGAAAGAAGATATCCTTGTTTCCCTGCCAAAACTTGATGAACACCATGACCTAGTTCATGAGCTAGTGTCATGACATCTCTTACCTTGCCTTGATAATTCATTAAAATATAAGGATGATGACTTGGAACTGATGGATGAGCAAAAGCGCCAGAAGCTTTACCTTTTCTTGGTTCAGCATCAATCCAATTATTATCAAAAAATTGTTTGGCTATTTTCGAGATCTTCGGATTAAAATCATTAAATGCCTCTAAAACTATATCTTTTGCATCATCCCATTTAATAAGCGTATTTTCATTGTGATTTAGTGGTGCATTTCTATCCCACCAATCTAATTTTTTTTTCTTAAATACTTTAGCTTTCCATTTATAATATTTATGTGTGAGATCTGGCATCTTTTTAGATACGGTTGACACAAGTGAATCAACAACTTTATTTTCTATATCATTATCTAAATTTCTTGATTCTAAAATAGACTCAAAACCTCTTTTACTATCTTCGACATATTTATCTCTTGAAATTACATTTAAAATCATTCCAAATAACCTTGAATTCTCTTTTAAGATTTTTGATAAAGATTTACCTGCAATTTTTCTGCTTTCTGGGTTGCTATCAGATAATTTATTTAAAATCTCAGCTTCAGTTAGGGTTTGTTTTCCATATGGAAATCTTAAAGCTGCTGAAGTTTCATCAAATAGTCTGACCCATGATGATCTACCAGTTGGAGATTTTTCAACTAAAATTTCTTCGACAAGAGGAGATAATTGATATTTTTTTCTTTTTCTTAGGTTCTTTATTAAGGGAATCCATCTCTTTGAAACTTTATCATTTTCCCAAGTCTTAAATACCTTATTATTCACCGAAGAAATTTCTAAAGATAAAAAAATTAGTTTTGAAAACAACAACGATAAATTGTCAGAGATCTTTGCGTTATATCTAGATACTTCAACATCTTCCATATTACTTGCAAATGAAAGACTGCTATGCGTACTTAACAATCCCATTATTTCATAAATTTTTTCATACTCTTTTAAACAATTTGATATTTCTTTTCCTGATAAGTTTTTAATTTTCCCTTTCCATTTATTAATAAATTGATTTGTCAACTTTGAAAGTTTCTTTAAATCTTTATCAATTTTAGGATCATTATGACCTACATAAATTTCATCCAAATTCCATTTAGGCAGTTTATTTTTTTTCATGATTATAATTTATTCTCTTTATTAAATTAGTATACTATTTAAATAGTATCTATTTTTTAAATTACATTAGAAATTAAAAATTTATGAATAATTTAAATGAAATTTTTGAAAGTCAAAAAAATAAACTGAGAGACAAATCTTTATTTTGGCATAAAGAAAATGGCAATTGGGTTTCTATCAGTTGGAATGAGGCTGGCCGACAAATAAATATTTTATCAGAATTCTTAAAAAAAATTGAAATTAGTAAAGGTGATAGAGTTAGTATAATATCAAAGAACTCGCCCTTTTGGTGTATTTCTGATTTAGCAATTATGAAAATAGGAGCGATAACTGTTCCTGCATATACAACCAGCAATGAAAATGAATTACTTTATTTACTTAATCACTCAGAAAGCAAACTAGCTTTATTAGATGAAGAAGCTTATCTAAAAATAAAAAAGATAAAAGAGAAACTTATTTTTACAAAAAAATTTATTTTGTTAGAAAGTTTTAAAAGTACTAAAAATAAAAATTTTTTTATATATAACAAAGATATATTAAATAAAAAAATTGTTGCACATTCACAAGAATCAAATATCGATTATAAAATAAGTAAAAATGACACGGCTTGTATAATTTATACATCAGGCACAAGCGCTAATCCAAAAGGTGTTATGCTCAGCCACAATTCTATAAAATCAAATATTGAAGGTGCTAAATTATATTTAGATGATATTAAAATAGATAATCATAAATTTTTATCTATTTTACCTCTTTCTCATGCTTATGAAAGAACAGGTGGTTTTTTGCTTCCCGTTTATATTGGTGGTGAAATTTACTTTTCAAATAATAGAGACCAATTATTAAATGATCTACAATTTGTTAATCCCACTCTTATGGTAGCAGTTCCAAGACTATATGATGTGTTATTAAAAAAAATCACAAACTCAATTAAATCAAAAAATAAAATAATCAAATACCTGTTTGAAAAAAACTTAATATTAGGAAATAAAAAATACAAAAATGAAAATCTAAATGTAAAAGACAAATTTTTAGATTTTGTTATTGAATTAACAATTAGAAAGAAAATCAAAAAAATTTTCGGAAAAAACCTAATGGCTTTTGTGTCTGGCGGAGCAGCTTTGAAACAAAATGCAGCAAATTTCTTCTTTTCAATGGGTATTAAAATTTTACAGGGTTATGGACAAACTGAATATTCACCAATTATTTCTATAACCCCATTTAACAATATTAAGTTCGATAAAGTTGGTAAAGCTATACATTTGACAGAAATCAAACTATCTAAAGATAAAGAAATTTTAGTTAGAGGAAAATCTCTAATGCAAGGTTATTGGAAAGATAAAAAGTCTACAGATAAAACAATTATAAATGGATGGCTACATACAGGTGATTTAGGATTATTTGACGATGAAAACTATTTAAAAATATTAGGTAGAAAAAATGAAATGATTGTTAATTCTGGAGGTGAAAATATTGCACCTGCACCCCTTGAAGAACTTTTTTTATCCTATGATGAAATAGATCAAATTATGATTTATGGACATGAAAAACCCTATTTGGTTGCTTTAGTTTATCCCTCTGAGGAGATTAAAGAAAATAAGAAATTAATAATGAAAATTTTTGATGAGGTTAATCAAAATTTAAGTTTATCAAAAAAAATTAGAAAGTTTTATTTGATCAAAAATCCATTTTCCATTGAAACATCAGAATTAACTCCAACTTTAAAAATCAAAAGAAGAATTATAGAAGAAAATTATCATAAAGAACTTCAATCACTTTATTAATAAAGTTGAAAGGACGACAGTACCCAAAACTAATACCTTTTTACTTACTTAAATGGTATATAAAACTAGGAGGATATCCAATCATAAGAGAAAATTTAAAGACACTCTTTAGAATTCGTTAAATAAACATAATAAATAAAGATTTAAAGTGTGGTGATGACGACAGGACTCGAACCTGTTACCCCCAGATTAGGAATCTGATGCTCTATCCAGATGAGCTACGCCACCACTTATAAATATTTTATAAACCAATTATATATCAAGTAAATGAAAAGTTGTTTAATAAGATTTGAAGATACTTATATATGAATGATTTTAGATTAAACGGTAAAGTTGCAATTGTTATAAATATTTTAATATAATTTAGATTAAATTTAATTCTTGGTCACTTTATATATTGTATAACTATACCCATTAGAGCCATTTCTAGTTTTATTTGACCAATCAATTTCTGTTTCTAAAATTTTACATTCGTTTTTAATAATTTTGGCATTGTAATGAGAATTTTTATTATATTCTTTTAAGAAATTCGTAATGATAATATTATTTAACTTCATATTTATACAATTATGATTACTTTGAAATAAAATATTATATTTTGATCTTTTAAAAAGATTTTTATCATTTGCGCCTTCTTTTATAAATTTATTATCAACAATATTAAAAAATAAAATTGGATATACTGTATTTATGGACGGCATTAAATTAAGTTGTTTTGACAAATCAAAATTAATTATCACGTCAATATTATCTTTTTTAATTTTACTAAAAATTTTACTTTCTGAATATAGGTCTGTTCTTTTTTTAATAATATTATCTTTTGAATTATAAAAAATAAAAACCCATAAGATTAAGAAAATGCTTGGTAGTATTAAGAAATTATAAAACTTTTTGAATATTGTTATTAAAAGATGTTTATCTACATAAATAAATCCCTCAAGTACAAATATTATAATTGGTAAAGTTAATATCATACTGTGCCTTGTAGGGCTTAATGTCATAAGTTTAAGATTTATTAATAAAAAATAAACAATAAATAGACTATATAAAAATATAAAAATTGTTTTTCTTATTTCATTTTCGCAATAAAAAGAGCGTATAAAACCAAAAATAAACATTACAGTCAATAACATTCCAGTAAAATTTAACCAATTACTTTCATTTGAAGTGTTTGATAAATTTGAAATAATTACTTCGGGTACATTTAAAATAAAGAAGGTTAAATATTCAATAATCAAAAATATGATATTTTTATTTGTATTAATATTTAAAAGATATTCATTATTTACACCGGCATTCCAACTTATAGAATTTCCAAGAGAACTTTTTAAAAAAGGGAAAATTAAAGTTAAAAATATTATAAGAAAACCAATACTACCAAATAAGAATAAAACTAATATTTTTTTAAGGGGATATTTTTTTTTAAAAAAATAATAATAAAAAATCGTAAAAATAAATGGTAAAATGAATATTAAAAATTGGTAATGAAATAAATTTAATATTCCAAAAAAAAGTCCCATTTTAAAACTGTTTGAATTGGATAGATTTTTAGTAGTAATTAATTTGATGAGAAACAAATTCATTAACAAAACTCCAAAACTTGTTAGACCATAATTGGACATGTGAGATGAATAAATAATATTTTGCCAAGAAAATGAAAAAAGAGTAATGCCAATGATAGAAGATAAATACCTATTATTTTTAGTATATAATTTGAAACAAAGTAGAATAATAAGAATTATAGTAAAAAAATTAAACAAAAATGATGGTAACCTACCCATTAATTTTTTGTTTTCATAACTTTGATCAATATCTAACAAAAAACTAGTAAAAATAAATTGGCCAGGAGAATATGTCCAAGCCAGTGGCACTGCGAACAAATAATTCTTAATCCAAAATATTGCATAAATTAATGGTTTTAAAAAATCATTCTTATTTAAGTAGAAAAATATTTTATTAAATAAGTTTGGTTCTTGCGTAGATAATTTTTTTAAAAATAAATCATATTTATAATCAAATTTTAATAAATACTTTTTTTTTTCTAAAATAGTATGAGCAACACCGATATCATCGATGTGTGTAAAGTGAGTTACTATTAAATCAGTTCTTATTTTTAACCCTAAAAGAATTAATATTAGTAAAATTAAAAATATTGATGTGGTTATTATTAATTTATTTTTATCATGTGATTTCATTTATTAACTTAATTAAAACTTATCAATTAGACCATTTTAACTTACAATCTCTTATTTATTTTCAAAGTTTAACATGAACGTTTGTTCATTAATAGAAGAATAGAATACTTCGAATTATATTAAGGAATAATATTAATAAGATTTGTTGAACTTTTTATTTTTTTAACATAAAACCCATGCCTAAGATAAATATACATCATCTAAAGCCATAATTGATAGATGGTTATAAACGGATGATCTAGGTTTGTTGATAAAGATTATTATTTAAATAATTTTAAGCAAAAAATGACATGATTGTTAACTCAAAAAGTGGAAACAATAAATAAGAATTCTTATTACATTTTTTTATCCTTTGATGAAATAGAACAAGTCATGACCTACGGACAAAGAAAGTCATATTTAGTTGCTTAAATATAAGTTCCGGAAAAGACAATTCATACTAAAAAATTAACACAAAGGATTTTAGATAAGATAAATTTAAAGTTTAGTTTAACAAAAAGAACAAGAAAACTTTTTTTAATTCAGATACCTTTTTTAATTGAAAATTATCGATTAACGCCCTCACTAAAAATGAAAATAAAAATTATTCAAAAAAATATATTAAAAAATTAAAGTCTTTTTATTAATATGTATATTGACGTTTGAGTAATATTTTATTTTTTATTGAAAATAAACTAATTTAAATATTAAATTACAGTTCAACTTATAGCTATTTGAACAGATTATGAATAAAATAAATTTCAATAATTCACAATTAAAATTTATCTTCTTTTTGCTTTTTTTTACTCTAGGAGTTCTCCCTTTTTTTTACAGTCTTATTGCTACTAATTGGGACACTAAATTTCTTATTGATGGTGCTTACAGAGTTTCTATGGGAGAAAATCCACACAGTGATTTTTTTACCCCTTTTGGACAACTGATTTTTTTTTTTACATCAATTGGATTAAAATTATTCCCACAAACTCTTATGGGATTTAACATAGGATTAATTTTCCTTGTTACAATATTATCACTAATAATCTTCAGAGCAATAAGTCTTTCTTATAAAAACTATTTCATAATATTTGGGATAGTATTTATAACGCTTATTTTCCCAAAGTCTCTTTCATACGGCTTTACTTGGTCCCATGTTGGACTTTATAACAGGCTAGGTTACGGAATATTGATAGCAGTAATTATCACTTTAATTCCTTACATTTTCAAAAAACATTTAAAAACTGAACCAATAATCTTATGTTCTATATTAACTGCTTCACTTTTATATATTAAAATTACATATTTTGTTGCCGTAATTTTATTTTTACCATTATTTATCATCTTTAATGTAAGAAAACTATATTTGTTAATATTTTTGCTAAACATTGTCTTATTTATAGTTATTTTAGGTGGTGTAATTAATTGGGACTTCCCATCATTTTATAGAGATTTAAAGTATCTACACCAAATGTCAGTTAACAACACTCTCTATTATAGATTTTCTTTACCTTGGATGTATATTAATCCGTTTCACATAACATCATGGTTAATTATAATGTTTTGTATTTTAAAAGATGAAAAAGATTTGAAAAATAAAATCAAAACAATAATGATAGGTTTGTATTGTTTAGGTTTAGATGTATTTATTAACATCACAACTAACCAAGCTTATGAAAATATAATGATAATTATACTATCGTTATATTTGATAGGATTTGAATATTTTAACTTGAATTATAAAAATTTTTCTCCATTAAATAACGATAAAGTTTCAAAAAGTTCACTACCAAGATTATTTTTATTTTGTATTGTACTTTACCATCTTTCGTTACACGCTCATCTATATTCTTATAATTTTTTTCAACAATCATTAGTTGTTATGAAAAAAATAAGTAATTTTGATTTCTTAAAAAAGTACGAAAGTGATTTATATTTAAAACTACCTGATAAGGTAAAAAAAATAATTAAAATTGATAAAAAAATTTTAGTAGTTGGTGATAATGACGATATTTCATTTTCATTAGGATTACAGTCTCCTAGACAACCAAATCTATATTGGCATAAAAACCAAACATTTAATACATTATCTTCTAAGATTTCAAAAAAATTTAAGCCAGAAAATGTGTTCAAAAATGTAGATATAATAATTCTTAATTATTCAAAAAATCATGCAATAAATGGTGACGTCATTGAATTTAATTTATTATATGATTCATATTTAAAAAATAATTTTGAACTATTTTCAAATGATGGTAATTACAAAGTGTTGATTAAATCACAAAATACATAATAACCCAAAGTAATTTGAATAAATTTCGTAGTATCAAGTATAAGGGCTAAATCTTTGTATTTTTTTTTCTTTAAATGAAAAAAATCAATTAGTAATTTTGAAAAAGATCGAGGTTCATGAAAGAATTAGAGACATTGCTTACAATAATCATAAATTATATTTATTTTTACAAAATAGCGCATCATTGGGTATTATTAACCTCAAAAAATTCTTTTATTGATAAAATAATTTTGTAAATTATTTCATATTAAAAACTTGAATAATATAAAAAAATGGTGAGGACGATAGGACTCGAACCTGTTTTCTTAAAATTAGTTATTTCACGCTATATCCTGATGAGCTAAGCCTCCATATTTCAAATAATTTATAAACCTAATATAGACTAAATAAATGAAAAGTTGTTTAATAGAGTTTTTTAAAGGTTATTTTATGAATGATTTAGGATTAAAAGGTAAGGTTGCAATTGTTACAGGCGCAGGCGGAGGAATTGGAAGAGAAATAGCCCTAGCCCTTGCTAATGAAGGTGTAAAAATTATAGCAAATGATATAGGTGTGTCTCTTACTGGAAAAGGTGGATCCATCCAACCTGCAGAGGAAACTTGTGGATTGATATCACAAAAAGGGGGAGAAGCTATACCAGATACTAATAGTGTAACATCATGGTCATCAGCATCAAAAATTATTCAAAATGCCTTAGATACTTTTAAACAAATTGATATTGTTGTAAATAATGCTGGTATTTTAAGAGATGTAATTTTTCATAAAATGGACCCAAAAGATTGGACAGATGTTATTGATGTTCATTTAAATGGTAGTTTTTATATTAGCAGAGCAGCAGCACCATTTTTTAGAGAAAAAAACTCAGGTTCCTTTGTTCATATGACAAGTACTTCTGGTTTAATAGGTAACTTTGGGCAGGCTAATTATTCTGCAGCAAAATTAGGGATTGCTGGATTATCAAAATCAATTTCTTTAGATATGAAACGTTTTAATGTACGATCAAACTGTATTGCACCATTTGCCTGGAGTAGAATGACGAATTCTATACCGTCTACAACCGAAAATGAAAAAGCTAGAGTCGAACGTTTAAAAAAAATGACCCCCGAAACAAATGCTCCACTTGCAGTATACCTTTCTTCTGAGGATGCAAAAGATATTACAGGACAGATTTTTAGTTCAAGATTAAATGAATTATTTATTTACAACCAAAATAGACCTGTAAAAAGTGTCCATAATAGTGAAGGATGGAATCCAAAAACAATAATGGAAATAGCGATGCCTGCATTTAAGCCTTACTTGACTCCATCAGAAAGAAGTGGTGATGTGTTTAGTTGGGATCCCTTATAAATTTAAAACTGATTTTAACTCAGATATATTATTTAAGTAAAAATCTGCGCCTAAAGATTTACAATCCTCGTTTGTATAACCACCATCAACTATTACAGAACTAATTCCTGCATTTTTTGCTGCTAAAATATCTACCTTTGTATCTCCAACCATTATAAATTCATTTTCATCACTATCATATTGATTGCATATAAAGTCTATCATTTGTCTTTGAGGTTTAAGTGGAACATTCTCTTTTGCACCAACAATAAAATCAAAATTATCAAATAAATTCATTAGTTTCAAAATTTTCTCTGCAACATATTGTCTTTTATTTGTACATATGTTTATACGGATATTTTTATCTAATAAATAATTAAGAATATCTTTAACACCTGGCATTAAACTAGTAAGGTAATATGGATTTTCAGAATATTCTTTTCTATACATAAAGAAAAAGTCGTCTATTAAATTTAAATTGGCTCCTGAAAATTTAAGTACATTCTCAGATAATTTCAACATACCTTCGCCAACAAACTCTTGAAGTTTTTCCTCTGTTATAGATTTTAATTTAAATTGCTCTAATGTTTTATTCATAGCAATACACATATCTGGTATTGAATGAATTAAAGTTCCATCTAAATCAAAAATGATTATTTTGTTTGCAGTATTCTTTGACATAAATTATCTCAAAGAAGCTATTCTTTCCTTATAAATACTTTTATTTTCTCCAGAAAATATAAAAGATCCAGAAACAAGAATATTTGCACCAGCATTTTTAACAAGTGTTGCCGTTTTATCATCTATGCCACCATCAACCTCAATATCAATATTGAAGTTTTGCACTAATTCTTTTATTTTTTTAATTTTTTGAATTGATGAGTTTATAAACTTTTGTCCTCCAAAACCTGGATTTACTGACATAACTAAAATTAAATCAATCTTACCTAAGACATACTCTAACCCAGAAATATCAGTGCCAGGATTGATTGAAACACCAGCTTTACATCCTGTCTTTTTTATAGATGATAAAGTTTTATCTAAATGTCCACAAACTTCTTTATGAACAGTAATTATATCTGAACCAGCATTTTTATACTGTTCTATATACTCATCAGGGTTTGATATCATTAAATGAGTATCAAAACATTTTTTGGTTTTTTTTCTAATACTAGAAATAACAGAAGGACCAAAAGTTAAATTTGGAACAAAATGTCCATCCATTACATCTAAATGGATCCAATCAGCTCCAGCTTTATCAATATCATTAACTTCTTGACCAAGATTACTAAAATCAGCAGATAAAATTGATGGTGCAATAATTATGTTTTTTGAAGACATAAACTATATATATTTTCCTATTTCTAATGCAGTATCACACATTCTATTTGAAAAACCCCATTCATTATCATACCAACTCAAAATTCTTACAAATTTCTTATTCATAACTTTTGTTTGATCAGAATGAAATATTGAAGAGGATGGATTATGATTAAAATCACTTGAAACAAGTTTTTTATCATTAAAACTTAAAATATTTTTTAATTCATTTTCAGATGCAATTTTTATTGCCTCATTAATTTCTTCAATCGATGTTTCTTTCTTTGAATTAAACTTAAAATCAACAACTGAAACATTTTGTGTAGGAACTCTAATTGCAACACCATCAAGTTTACCATCTAGATCAGGTAAAACTAACCCAACAGCTTTAGCTGCGCCTGTTGATGTAGGTATCATATTAGCAGCTGCAGCCCTTGCTCTATAAAGATCACTATGCATTGTATCTAATGTTGGTTGATCTCCAGTATAAGAATGTATTGTGGTCATAAAACCATTTTCTATACCTATAGATTTATTTAATACATATGCTAAAGGAGCAAGACAATTAGTCGTACACGAAGCATTTGATAAAATTTGATGTTCACTTGAAATTTTTTTATGATTTACACCATACACGACAGTAAGATCGACTCCACTTGCAGGAGCAGATATAAGAACTTTTTTTGCACCAGCAGTTATGTGTTGTTGAGCCTTTTCTTTACTAGTAAAAATTCCCGTGCATTCTAAAACAACATCTACATCTAATTCTTTCCAAGGTAAATTTTCTGGATTTCTTTCTGCAGTGACTTTAATTGGTCCTGTTCCAACATCTAGATCACTACCGTTAATAATAACATCCCTATTAAGAGTTCCATGAACAGAATCATATTTTAATAAATGTGCATTTGTTTCTATAGGACCTAAATCGTTAATGCCAACTACTTTGATATTGTGATTTTTGTTTTCTATAATAGACCTAAGTATATTTCTACCAATTCTTCCAAATCCATTAATTGCTACTTTGACTGACATTATTTTCCTTTCGTAAGTTAACTTATAGGTTCGATACCTGGTAATACTTTACCTTCTAACCATTCTAAAAATGCTCCACCTGCAGTGGATACATAACTAAAATCATTCAACACTTTTGCATTGTTCAATGCAGAAACTGTATCACCTCCACCTGCAACACTCAAAATCTTTTTTTGTTTTGTAAGGCTTGAAACATGCGAAGCGACTTTATTAGTACCTTTATCGAATGGGTAGGTTTCAAAAGCACCCAATGGTCCGTTCCATAAAATAGTTTTACAGTTATTAATATTTTTATTAATAAGCTCTATCGATTTTGGGCCAATGTCTAGTGCCATCATATTATGTGGCAATGAGTCAAAATTAGTAGTTGTATATTCAGCATTTTTTTTTAAATTTTTAGATACAATAAAATCAGTTGGCAAAATTAAATTACAATTATTATTTTGTGACTTTTCTATAAGCTCTTTAGCTAAATCAATGCATTCTTTCTCAAATAAACTTTTACCCACATCAAGACCTTTTGCAGCAACAAAGGTATTAGCCATAGCTCCACCAATAATAATAATATCCATTTTTTTGAGTAAAAAATTTATTACATCTATTTTAGTTGAAACTTTTGACCCTCCAATTATTGCAGCTACAGGTTTATTAGGATTATTTAAAACACCCTCTAAAGCTTTAATCTCTTTTTCTAAGTGAGTTCCCATAAAAGAGGGTAAAAAATTTGTTACACCTACCGTACTAGAATGCCTTCTGTGGGAACATGAAAAAGCATCATTAACAAAATAATCAATCCCCAGAGTTAAATCTTCTGAAAAATCTCTATTATTCGTTTCTTCTCCATTATGAAATCGTAAATTTTCTAAAAGTAAAGTTTGACCCTCTTTAAGATTATTTTTTAGTTCTTCTGCTTCTGGTCCAATGCAAGTTGGTGAAAAAACAACAGGACAATTTAATGCTTTTGACAAAGGTTCTATTAATGGTTTTAAACTGTACTTTTTATTATATTCACCATTAGGTCTTCCAAAGTGACTACAAAGTACTACCTTGCCACCTTTTTTAATAATTTCTTGAATAGTCGGTAAAACAGATTGAAGCCTTGTTTCATCTTGAACAACCCCATTTACTACAGGCAAATTCAAATCCACCCTGACAAGAATGAATTTATTCTTTAAATCTAATTTAAAAAATTCTTTTGAAGAAGGCATAAAGTTATGTATTAATTTTACCTAAAATTTTTTCTCTAATCTTATCTGAACTTAATCCAAAATGTTCAAATAAATGATTTGCAGGTGCTGATGCTCCAAATGTTTTCATTCCAATAAAAATACCATTTGATCCTATATATTTATGCCAGCCTAATTCTGAACCCGCTTCTACACCAACTTTTAATTTTTCTCCAAGGACATTTAATTTATATTCTTCTGATTGTTTTTCGAATATCTCCCAACATGGTAAAGATACCACTGATGCTTTAATATTATCTTTTAATAATAGATCCGAAGTTTCTAATGCAATCTCAACTTCAGAACCTGTGGCAATTATTGTTAAATCTCTTTTATTTCCAAAATCTTTAACAAGATATCCCCCTTTACTTGTAAGATTATCATTCCCTTTTTCGTCTCTAAATGTTTTTAAACCCTGTCTAGATAAAGCCAATATAGATGGTCCATCATATTTAAGTGCAAGTTCCCATGCTTCTGCTGTTTCAACTGCATCAGCAGGACGAAATACATTGAGATTAGGTGTTGCTCTCAGCATTGCTAAATGCTCTACTGGTTGATGTGTTGGGCCATCTTCACCCAGACCAATTGAGTCATGTGTTAAAACATAAATTACTTTAGTTTTCATGAGAGCTGACAACCTAATTGAACTTCTCATATAATCACTAAAAACTAAAAAAGTTCCACCATATGTTATAAAACCTTTATGAAGAGCTATTCCATTCATAACAGCTCCCATCATGTGTTCTCTAATTCCATAATGAATATAATTAGCTTTAAATTTTTTTGGTTTTACAGAATTCATATCTGGGGTTTTTGTCAAGTTTGATCCAGTTAAATCAGCTGAGCCTCCAGCAATGTTATCTACATTAGATGACAAAACTTTTAAAAATTCTAAACTTGCCTGTCTTGTAGCTAATTTAGGTTTTTCTAATTTCAATTTTTGAATATGAGATTTTAAATTTTTATCAAAGACTTGGGATAAATAGTTTGAATTATTTTTAATAAATTTATTTTTTTTAGGACTTTTATTAAATCTATCTTCCCATTCCTTTCTAATTTCTAACCCTCTTTCAACTGAAGCTCTCCAATTACTAAGTATGTCTTTAGGAACTTCAAATGGATTGCTTTTCCAATTTAATTCTTCTTTAACTTTTTTAACTTCATCATCCCCAAGTGGTGCACCATGTGTTTTTTCAGTGCCCGCAAGATTTGGTGAACCAAATCCAATTATAGTTTTACAAGCAATAAATGAAGGTTTATTGGTTTTTTGTGCGTTTTCAATCGCTTTTGATATTTGATCAAAATCGTGTCCATCAATTGATTGAGTATGCCACCCTGATGCTTTAAATCTAGCAATTTGATTACTTGAATTGGCCAAATTGATATTACCATCAATCGAAATTGAATTGTTATCCCAAAGAACAATTAATTTTGCTAATTTTAAATGTCCAGCAAATTCTATTGATTCATGACTTATACCCTCTTGGAGACACCCATCACCAACCATGACATAAGTAAAATGATCAACAAGATTTTTTCCAAACTTTGCATTAGACATTCTTTCGGCTAAAGCCATACCAACAGCAGTACCTAAACCTTGACCAAGAGGCCCTGTTGTAGTTTCAACTCCTAAAGTATCACCATATTCAGGGTGACCAGGTGTATTAGAATGTAATTGTCTAAAGTTTTTTAAACTTTCAATATTCATATCAGAATAACCTAAAAGGTAATTTAGAGCATATATAAGCATTGAACCATGACCAGCTGACAAAACAAATCTATCTCTGTCTGGCCAGTCAGGTTTGTTTACATCAATATTCAAATATTTGGAGAATAAAATTGTTGCAACGTCAGCAATACCCATGGGCATCCCAGGATGACCTGAGTTTGCTTTTTGGACCCCTTCAGCTGCTAGTACTCTTATTGCATTAGACATTCTTTTTAATGTTTCCATATTTAATTCTGATGTATTAGACATAATTTCTCTCGATAATTTGAATTAGACTTAATTAGTATTTAAAAAAATTTCAACCTCTTCTTTAGAACCAAAAATAAAAGGTACACGTTGATGTATTTCATTCACTTCTACGTTTAAAATATCGACTGAACCATTTGTAGCTTTTCCTCCGGCCTGACTTATTAAAAAAGATATGGGATTAGCTTCATAAGTTAGCCTTAGTCTTCCACTTTTATTTTTTTCTCTTTTATCTTCTGGATAAAGAAAAATTCCACCTCTTTCAAAGATTCTACTTGCGTCTGCAACTAATGATCCTACCCACCTCATATTAAAATCTTTTTCTCTTACTCCATCAGTCCCATCTTCACAATTTTTTATGTATTTTTTTACCTTGTTATTCCAATATCTTCTGTAAGAAGAATTAATAGAAAATTCAGATGTTGATTCAGGGATCAATATTTTTGAATTTAATATATTAAATTGATTCTTTGTATGATCATAATAGAAAGAATGTACGCCTTTACCAAGTGACAATATAAGAGTTGTTTGAGGACCATAAACAAAAAAACCAGCACATAGTTGAAATTTGCCATTTTGTTTTAAAGAATTCTCAATTTTACCTTTATAAAAAGGAAGAATTGAAAAAATTGTTCCTATTGATATATTATTCCCAATATTTGATGATCCGTCTAATGGATCACAAAACATCAAATATTTTCCATCTTTATCTATAGTTGTCATTCCATCTTGTTCTTCAGAACAATAGGCAAAAACCGAGCTATTATTTATAGACTCAATTACACATTCATCAGCAAAAATATCTAATGGTTTTTGTTTGTCACCATCAGCATTTTGAGAAGTATCTTTCTTACTTTCTAATTTATTATTATTTCTTATTGAGTTTGATATTTTAATTGCTGCATTTGATATATCTAATATAACCTTGTTTAAAGAATCTATTGAATAGTTCTTTTCAAGAAAGGTTTTTAAATCCATTTTAATTGCAACTTTCGTATGTTTTGTTTTATAATTTTAATAACATTTTTTTTGTATAATAAAAGATTTAATTTAAAGCATTTTCGTTGAACTATATAAATAAAATTCAATTACCAGAAAATATTTCATCAATTAAAGATGTAAATGAATATTATGATCAAAACATTAATGAATTAATAACCTATCTTTTTAAAAAAACAAAATTCAATAAACATGATATTTTAAAGTACTATAGAGCTTACTTTAAAAATATTATTAATAAAAAAATACAAGATGATTTCCTAAACTTAATTGAAGAGTTTTCTAATTCAATACTACCTATAATTTTAAAGTCTAAATATCCTAGACAAGGCACCTATCAGCTTCTTAGATTTATAGATTTTATACAACCTAATTTTGAGTTTATTGAAATGCTTGTCAAAAATTCTTTTTCCCACAAAAAAATATCAGACATCCTTACTTTTTCAGGACATGCAACAAACCTTTTATCTAAAGATATTAAATTATTAGAAATTTTAGATCCTTATTACGAAATAAAACTGAACAAAAACATAAATATCTATCAAAAAGAGTTTAATAAAATAAGTGTTAATGACAACGAAGAAATAATATTAGATAAATTAAGAAAAACGCATAGAAAACTTAAATTTCAAATTATTGTATCAATTATAACTGATGAGTTAAAAGTAGAAGATGCTGCTTACGAATTATATTTATTAGCTTACAGTACTTTACAAAAAGTTCAAAAAGTTGCTGTTGACTTAATATCGAAAGAAAAAAATTTTAACACTAGTTTTATAGATGATTTTGGGATTTTGGCATATGGAAGATTTGCTCAAAATTTAATGACATCAAACTCTGATTTAGATTTAGTGTTTATATTTCCAGATAAAAACCAAAATTTTAAAAATCAAAAAACTTATCACTTAATTTTGTCACTTATTTCTCGAAAAATTATTACTATATTAAGTTCAAAAACATCTGAAAATTTAATTTATGAAGTAGATACCAAACTTGGACCTAAAGTTCGTATTAGTTCAAACGCTTGCACATTATCTGAATTTAAATCATTTCATGAGAACGACACTTTTTCTTGGGAAAAAATGGCTTTAATGAAAAGTGAATTAGTTTTTAAAGATAATAATTTTCAAATTGAATTAGACAAAGTTATAAAAAAATTAAAATCACAAACTATTAATAGTAAAAATTTAATTCAAGAAATAAATCAAATGAGAAGAATAGATATAAAACCTAAAAAAATAAAAAATAATGAAGAACATATTAATTTAAATATATCTGAAAATGTAGAAAATAAAATTCACTGGTATGAAACTAAATATTCTTTAGGTGGACAAAGAGACATTGAATTCTTAGAGTTTTTTTATAACGATCCAAAATACTATGAAACAATAGAAAATATAGAAGAAAAAAAACACTTTATTAGAAAAGCAAAAATGTTTTATTTTATCATTGATCAATATGTAAATCTTACATATTCAAATCAAAAACCTAGCAGATTAACAAATCAAATTTTAGAAAAGCTTCAAAGAAATCTAAATATTAGAGATTTAGGTTCGCTCAAAATGAATCTTAAAAATACTAAAAATGAAATTAATAAATTTTTGTTATACGTCCTTAAGAATGACAAATAAACGACTAATTTTTAATCGTATATTAATTTTTTTATTATTTTATGCATAAAACTTAGTCAGAAATTAATTTAGAGCCTTATTCCAAAATCACATATTCCAATTAAACCGTACAGCAGATATCTAATGTATAAAAACGTAAGGAGTTTTTATGAAAAGAATTTTTATTTTAGGATTTTTATCATCTTGCTTGTTTGTTACTTCGTTTGCAAACGCGGCAGTTGATGCTGAAGTCGCATATATTTTTAACTCATTTTCCTTTTTGGTTCATGGGTTTTTAGTAATGCTTATGGCTGCTGGTTTCTGTATGTTAGAAACTGGTTTGGTTAGAGCTAAAAATGCAGTTGTCCAGTGTGCTAAGAATATTGGGTTATATTCAATAGCTGGAATAATGTTTGCAATTGTCGGATATAATCTGATGTATATGGATGTTTCAGGTTGGATTGGGTCATTTGCGATATGGGGACCATCTGATAAGCTTGAACCTCTTGAAGGTGATTATTCATCAGGTTCTGATTGGTGGTTTCAAATGGTTTTTTGTGCTACGACTGCTTCAATTGTAAGTGGTGCAGTAGCTGAAAGAGTAAAATTATCCAGTTTTCTCATTTTTGTAATATTTTTAACAGCTTTTATATATCCAATTCAAGGCTCATGGTCTTGGGGTGGTGGATACCTAAGTGAAGCAGGTTTTCTTGATTTTGCTGGATCCTCAATTGTGCATGGTGTTGGTGGCTGGGCTGCTTTAACCGGTGCAATAATTTTAGGTGCTAGACAAGGTAAATATGCATCAGACGGAAGCGTTAATCCAATGCCAGGGTCTAATTTACCATTAGCAACCTTAGGTACTTTTATCTTATGGTTTGGATGGTTTGGTTTTAATGGTGGATCACAATTAGCTATGGGATCTGCTGCTGATGTTGCCGCTATATCGAATATATACATTAACACTAATCTTGCAGCAGCAGCTGGAGTAGTTGTAGCAATTGTGTTTACAATGGCTTTTTATAAAAAAACTGATCTTACAATGGCCCTAAATGGTGCATTAGGTGGATTGGTTGCGATCACTGCTGAGCCGCTTGCTCCAACTCCAATGTTAGCAATATTTATCGGTGCTGTTGGTGGATTGATTGTAGTACTAGCTATCCCAATGTTAGATAAATTTAAAATTGATGACGTAGTCGGAGCTGTACCAGTTCACTTATTTGCTGGTATTTGGGGAACAATAGCAGTTGTTTTTTCAAACTCTGATGCAAATATTGGGTCTCAGTTATACGGAATATTAGCAATTGGTGCTTTTACAGTCATTGCATCTTCAATCGTATGGTACGCAATAAAATTAATTATTGGTATCAGAGTATCTGAAGAGCAAGAACTTGAAGGTGTTGATGTAAGTGAGGTAGGCATGGAAGCTTATCCTGACTTTAGAAAATAATCTAATTACCTCCCCAAAAAAAGGCAGTCTATCTAGACTGCCTTTTTTATTTTCTTTACTTTACAACCCTAATGAATGATAGCTATCCATTACTCTTTTGACAGAAACCATCATAGCAGATGTTCTTAAATCATTAGCATTAGGATTATTATTCCAAACATTACTTATTATATTATAAGAATTCCTCATAGTATCTTCTAACCCAGATCTAACTAAATCAATTTCTGCTGAACCCTGCATCACTAAATCTTTATATTCATCTGGAAATTTAGAGCCAGTCATTTTTTCCAATGCTTCTATCATTAATGTAGTTTGATTTTCTTGAGCACGCCTCTGAAGTCTTCCTAATCGTATTCTACTTAAGTTTTTTATCCATTCAAAATAACTAACTGTTACCCCACCTGCATTGGCATAAAGATCTGGAATTATAACAACACCCTTTTTAGTCAAAATCTCATCAGCTTCACTTGACACAGGGCCGTTTGCAGCCTCAATAATTAGTGGAGTCTTTATCTTTTCAGCGTTTCCTTTATTGATAACTAATTCCATTGCAGCAGGAATTAAAATATCAGCATCCTCTTCTAAAATTTCTGCCCCTTTTTGAACAAATCCTTTGAAACCTTTAACTCCACCATTTTTAAAAATATACTCTCTTAACTCTTTTATATTTACTCCCTGTGGATTTACGACTGAACCATCTCTTTCGATAACATGAGTAATTAGGCATCCATCTTCATTTGATAAAAATAAAGCTGCGTGATAACCAACATTTCCTAAGCCTTGAACTATTACTCTTTTACCCTTTAAACCTGGTGTTAGACCTGTTTTTTTTACATCATTTGGATGGTCAAAAAATGCTCTTAAAGCGTATTGAACTCCTCTTCCAGTCGCTTCAGTTCTTCCACCAATTCCACCCTTATTTACTGGTTTTCCAGTTACACATGCCCAAGCATTCAAATCTGTAGGATTTAATTTTCTATACTCATCTGCCATCCAAGCCATTTCTCTTTCACCTGTACCTACATCAGGTGCTGGAACATTTTGAGATGGGTGTATTAAATCTCTTTTAGCTAATTCTTGAGTGAATCGTCTTGTAATTCTTTCTAGCTCTTCTTCTGTCCAATCTCTAATATTTATTTCAAGACCGCCTTTCGATCCTCCAAATGGAACTTCAACTAATGAACATTTGTATGTCATGAGTGCTGCTAATGCTTCTACTTCATCTTGATTTACTTCTACATCATATCTTATACCACCCTTTACAGGTTCAAAATGATCAGAATGAACTGATCTATAGCCAGTGAAAGTATATATAGTTCCACGTAATCTGACACCAAATCTTACCACGTAAGTAGAATTTGCCGTCATTATTTGACTTGCTAATTCATCACTATAGACTTCTTTTCCTTCAGTTTTTTGTAAACATTCAACTGCTTTTTTATAATTTACCTCAATTGATTCTAAAAACTCATGACCTGCCATTTAACACCTCCCCAAAAATGATTTATTAATATAATTGCATTTATTTAAATCTGTAAATTGATTTTTAATAAAATTAAGTCTTTAATATTTAAAAAGGAAAATATATGTTTCAAAATTTAAAAAATATCTTTGATAAAGTTAAACAGGAAAATAATTCAGAAGTAGAGATTATTGAAGAAGAAATCTATGCTGTTTTATCTCTTTTAATTGAAGCATGCAAGGTTGATGGAATAGTTTCAGATGATGAAATAGAAAAAATTACAGGCTTACTAATTAATAAATTTCATCTAGAACCTAGCAAAGCAAAAAATGCTGTTATTTTTGTTTTAGAAAAAGCAAATGAAAAAGTTGAAATCTTTTCAGATATAAAAGTCATTCTTGATACAATGGATCATGAGGAGAGAATAAAAGTCGTTGAAATGCTATGGGGCGTAGTATTAGCTGATGGTAATGTAGATGATTATGAATCAAACCTCATGAGAAAAATATCAAGCTTACTTCATGTATCAAGTTTTGAAGCAGCTGAAGCTAAAAAACGCGCTATGAATTAAAATTATGTATGATAAAACTCTTAACTTTGGATTTAACCAAGATCTAAATCAATTAAAAGATACTGTATATAAATTTGCTCAAAATGAAATTGCTCCATTAGCAAAAAATGTTGATGAAAAAAATGAATTTCCAAATTTTTTGTGGGAAAAATTCGGGGAATTAGGATTACTAGGCATCACAGCTGATGAAGATTATGGAGGTACTGGGTTAAACTATTTGTCACATTGCATTGTTATGGAGGAAATTAGTCGAGCTAGTGCTTCAATAGGATTGTCTTATGGGGCATTTTCAAATTTATGTGTGAATCAAATTAATAGAAACGGAACCCATGAGCAAAAAAACAAATATTTACCAGAGTTATGTTCTGGAAAAAAAATAGGTGCTTTAGCAATGAGTGAGCCAAACTCTGGATCTGACGTAGTTTCTATGTCATTACATGCTGAAAAACAAGGTAATAAAACATATCTATTGAATGGTACAAAAATGTGGATAACAAATGGTCCAGATGCTGATGTTCTAATAATATATGCTAAAACAGATCCTGCTGCCGGTTCAAAAGGAATATCCGCATTTATAGTTGAAAAGGACATGGTAGGATTTTCTGTTGGAAAAAAAATTGATAAACTTGGAATGCGTGGTTCAAACACATCTGAATTAATATTTGAAAATTGCGAAGTACCTGAAGACAATATTTTAGGAAATCCTGGAGACGGTGCATCAATACTAATGAGTGGTTTAGACTTTGAAAGAGTTGTATTGGCTGCAGGCCCTTTGGGAATCATGGCATCAGCTCTGGATGCTGTTATCCCTTATACACAAGAAAGAAAACAATTTGGAAAATCAATTGGCCAATTTCAATTAATCCAAGGTAAGATTGCAGATATGTATACTACACTAAATGCTTGTAGATCATATGTTTACGCAGTTGCATCTGCTTGTGATAGAGGTGAAACAACAAGGAAAGATGCTGCAGGTTGTATTTTGTATGCTGCAGAAAAAGCAACAAGTATCACTTTAGATGCTATTCAAATTTTAGGAGGTAATGGCTATACTAAAGATTATCCCGTTGAAAGATTATTAAGAGATGCAAAATTATATGAGATTGGTGCAGGAACTTCTGAGATAAGAAGAATGCTAATTGGAAGAGAAATATCAGAAGGAAATTAATGTGAGTATTTTAAAATCTAATTTATCAGTAACTAGTGATATTTTTGTAAACAATAAAAATGATATGCTCTCAAAGATTAATGAAATCAAAAAGGTGAAAGATTTTGCCTTTAAAGGTGGTGTTAAAAAGTTTAACAAAAAAACTTCTAAAGAAAAAAAATTGCTCCCTAGAATGCGAATTACTCAGTTGCTTGACAAAAACTCTACTTTTTTAGAAGTAGGAGCGTTAGCTGGACATGACCTTTACAACAACGAGTGTCCTGGAGGTGGCATAATAACAGGCATTGGAAAAGTGCATGACTTGAATGTAATGATAATATGTAATGATTACACGGTAAAAGGTGGTACATATTACCCCATTACTGTGAAGAAACATTTAAGAGCTCAAGAAATTGCAATGCAAAATAACTTACCTTGTATATATCTGGTTGATTCAGGAGGAGCAAATCTTCCAAATCAAGACGAAGTTTTTCCAGATAGAGATCATTTTGGAAGAATTTTTTATAATCAATCAAAAATGTCTTCTAAGAATATAATGCAAGTCGCAGTAGTTATGGGAAGTTGTACAGCTGGTGGAGCGTATGTCCCAGCAATGTCTGATGAAACTATTATTGTAAAAAACCAGGGTACTATTTTTTTAGCAGGGCCGCCTCTAGTGAAAGCAGCAATTGGTGAAAACATCTCTGCAGAAGATTTAGGAGGTGGTAAAGTTCATACAGAAATTTCAGGTGTTGCTGACTATCTTGCAGATGATGATTATCATGCCTTAGAATTAACTCGCCAATGCATTAAAAATGCAAATATTAATCAAAAACAATTTAACCAAGAAACAAAGGTACCACTGTACGACATTGAAGAGCTAATAGGAATTGTCCCAAGTGATCTAAAAAAACCATTTGATATAAGTGAAATTATAATGAGGATAATTGATAATTCTGATTTAGATGAATTTAAACCAAATTATGGAAAAACTCTTGTTACAGGCTTTGCAAAAATAAACAATATCCTTTGCGGAATAATAGCCAACAATGGTGTTTTATTTTCTGAAAGTGCACAAAAAGGAACTCATTTTATTCAACTTTGTAGTAAGAGAAAAATACCCATTATATTTTTTCAAAATATTACCGGTTTTATGGTTGGCAAACAAGCCGAACATACTGGAATTGCTAAGAACGGCGCTAAATTAATTAATGCTGTTTCAAATTCAAAATCTCCTAAAATAACTGTCATCGTAGGTGGTAGTTTTGGAGCTGGTAATTATGGTATGTGTGGAAGAGCTTTTCAACCTAATTTCTTATGGATTTGGCCAAGTTCAAAAATATCAGTCATGGGTGGAGAACAAGCAGCAAATGTTTTAGTTCAGCTAAAAAAAATAAATGTTAAAAAGAAAAATGAAGAATGGAATGAAAAGATAGAAAAAGAATTTTTTTCTAAATTAGTCAAACAATTCGATTATCAATCAAATCCACTATATTCCTCTTCACGATTGTGGGATGATGGAGTAATAGATCCAAGAGATACAAGAAATATTCTTTCACAATGTCTACAAATAAGTTTGAACTCAAAAATTAATGAAACAAAATTTGGTCTTTTTAGAATGTAGAATTTTTATGAATTTCAAGAAGATTATAATTACAAAAATTAATAATATTGCTACTGAAATTAGGTTAAACGATCCATATGTTCATAACGCACTTACGCTTGATATCATAAACGAGTTAAGCCTTTGCATTGATGAGTTATCACGAGACACATCTTCTCTTATTTTAATTTCAGCAAACGGAAAAAGTTTTTGTGCTGGAGGTGATTTGTCATGGATGAAAAAACAACTATATGCACCAAGAAAGAATAGAATTAAAGAAGCATCAAAACTTGCTGACTTACTACTAAAACTTTACAATTGTCCTAAAACTATTATCGCCAAAGTAGAAGGTAATGCCTTTGGTGGTGGCATTGGGATCATGTCAATATGCGATTTTGTTTTTTCAGTTAAAAATATTAAGATGTCATTAACAGAAGCGAAACTTGGTCTTATACCAGCAACAATAAGTCCCTATGTAGTAAGAAAAATTGGTGAAAAAAACTCAATCCACTTATTTACATCTGCAAAAATTTTTGCACCTGAAGATGGAGTTAAATTTGGATTGATTGATTTTATATATGAAAAAAATGAAATTAACTCTAAAATATCAGAGTTTTTAGACAGCTTTAAGAATTCAGCTCCGAATTCAATTTTAGAATCAAAAAAACTAGTGAGAGATTTATCTTATCCTATTGATCAAAATACTGTAGATCTTACAATTAACAAACTAGCAGATATATGGGACACTAAAGAAGCTAAAGAGGGTATAAGCGCTTTTTTTAATAAGAAAAAACCTAATTGGATTAAGGAGTGATAATGACTAAAATACCAAGACAATTGGCAAAAAATAAAATCACAAGTTTAAATCTTAAAAATAAGAAAAAAACTAAAGATGATTTAAATGCTGAAAATTATCTTAAAATTGTTAAGGAAAAAATTGGATTTATCCCAAATGTTTTAGCTGCATTCTCTAATTTTCCAAAACAGTTTGAAGGTTTTACCAAATTATACAATTCTATTATGTTAGGAGATTCTGGTTTAACAAAGTTAGAAAGAGAAATGATAGCAGTTACTGTTTCATCTTTAAATCACTGCTATTACTGTATAGTTGCACATGGATCAGCTGTAAGAGAATTATCTGGAGATCCTCAGTTAGGAGAGAGATTAATTTCAAACTTAGAAGCAACAAATTTAGCAAAAAAACACCAAGTAATGCTTAGATATGTTAAAGAGCTTACAAAAAATCCTTCTGATGTAGATAAAAAATCAAGGGATGAATTGAGTAAAAATGGTTTTTCTGACAGAGACATTTGGGACATAAGTTTAATTACTGGTTTTTTTAACATGACAAACAGACTAGCTATCGCTACTGAAATGGAGCCAAATGACATTTATCACTCATCTCATAGATAATTTTCATGCCATTTGAACTAACAGAAACACAAAAAAATATTGTTGAAGCAGCTAAAAAAATTTCATCAAAATTTGACGATAATTATTGGTTAGATTTAGATTTAAAATCAGAGTTTCCTTCAGAATTCTATAATGAAGTTGCTAAAAGCGGTTGGTTGGGCATGTGTATGCCTGAAGAATATGGAGGAGCTAATTTAGGCATTCAAGAAGCTGCTCTTTTTATGCAAAATATTACTAGAAATGGTGGTGGAATGTCTGCTGCATCATCAATTCATATTAATATCTTTGGACCACACCCTATTGTTGTTCATGGGACTAAAACACAAAAAAAGAATTGGTTACCTAACTTAATTTCTGGAAATGATAAAACATGTTTTGGAGTTACAGAACCTGATGCTGGGTTAGATACTGGAAAAATAAAAACTACAGCAAGTAAGATCCAAGGTGGATATTTAATAAACGGACAAAAAATTTGGACCTCAACAGCAAAAATTGCAAATAAAATTCTACTTTTAGCAAGAACTTCTGAATTAGGAGAAACAAAAAGTAATATTGATGGATTGACTTTATTTTACACAAATTTTGACAGAACAAAAATTGAAGTAAGAGAGATAAAAAAAATGGGGAGAGGTTCTGTTGATAGTAATCAAATCTTTTTTGACAATTTAGAAATATCTGAAGAAGACCGAATTGGAGAAGAAGGCAAAGGCTTTAGATATATTTTAGATAGCTTAAATCCTGAAAGAATATTAATTGCAGCAGAAGCTCTAGGCATTGGCAAAGATGCTTTAGGCAAAGCTGTAAAATATGCTAATGAAAGAATTGTATTTGATAGACCGATTGGTAAAAATCAAAGTATTCAACATCCTCTAGCTGAATTGTGGATAGAACTTGAGGCTGCCGAATTATTAATATCTAAAGCCGCCTATCAATATGATAAAGGTCAAAATTCTGGAGGACTTGCAAATGCTGCAAAATATTACGCTGCAGAAGTAGCATTTAAAACAGCAACACAAGCTGTAGTAACTTTGGGAGGGATGGGATATGCAAAAGAGTATCATGTTGAAAGATTATTAAGAGAATCCTTAATACCAAAGTTAGCACCTGTTAGTTCACAAATGATATTAAATTACATATCAGAAAAAATACTTCATTTACCAAGATCATACTAATCAAAACCATAGGAAATAAAATGAAACATGCTTTGGAAAATTTAAAAATAATAGATCTAACTAGAGTTCTTGGAGGACCTTATGCAACTCAAATTCTTGCTGATCATGGAGCCGATGTTATAAAAGTAGAAGCTCACATAGGTGACGAAGTAAGAGGATGGGGGCCACCATTCTCAAATGGAATGGCGTCATATTTTATAAATGTAAATAGGAATAAAAGATCAATTGCAATTGATTTATTGTCAGATAAAGGAAAAGAAATATTAATTAAACTTCTGGAAGATGCAGATGTTCTTATTGAAAATTTTAAAACAGGGACAATGGAAAAATGGGGTTTAGGATATGAAGAAGTTTTAAAAGAAAAATTTCCAAAACTTATTCATTGTAGAATTTCTGGTTTTGGTCAAGAGGGTCCACTAGGTGGAGCACCTGGTTATGATGCAATTGTTCAAGCGATGACTGGAATGATGTCAATAAATGGAACACCAGAAAGTGGTAGTGTAAGAATGGGAGCACCCTTCGTAGATATGGGCACTGGTTTATATTCTGCAATTGGAATATTAATGGCTTTACAAGAAAGAAACATCTCTAATAAAGGCCAGTATCTTGACATGACATTATATGACTCTTCTCTAGCTTTAATGCATCCTCACAATGCAAATTTTTTTCTGAGTAAAAAACCTGGAAAAGCAACAGGGAACTCTCATCCTAACATATCTCCATATGACAAGTTCGATACAGCAACAAATGAAATTTTTATGGGAATAGGAAACGATGCTGGATTTTCAAGACTCTGCAAAGCACTCAATTTGGATAACTTAATAGACGATAATAGATTTAAAACTAATGCAGATAGAGTTAAAAATAGATTAGAATTAACAGATTATTTACAAAATGCACTTAAGGATGTTGATGGAAACTCTTTTTCAGAAAAACTTTTAAACGCAGGTGTTCCAGCTGGTCCAGTCAGAAACATGGAAGAAGCTATCAATCATACTCAGACAAAAGAAAGACAAATGGTTCTTCATAAAGATGAATATCAAGGTATAGCTTCTCCAATAAAGTTTAGCAGATCAAAATCAGTTGGCGTTAAAAATATACCACCTCAAATTGGTGAGCATACAAATGAAATTTTATTGGAGTTAAATTATACAAAAGGTGAAATAGAAAATTTAATTAGTTCTAATGTAGTAAAATTGACATTATCAAGTGATTAATTTTTTAAAATAGTATTCTCTTATATTATCATAATTACTCATGATTTTTTTTCTTAATTTTTCTTGTTCTGTAAAAATGAGAAATGACTCTATTCCTTGGAATAAAAAAAGATCAATGCCAGTAATTATTTTTGCTCCACTATTCTCTGAATTTTTTAGAAAAGTTGTCATAGCAGGCGTGTAAACTACATCAAAAGACCATTGATTACTATTTAATTTCAACCCCTCAAATGGGTTTCCAGGAGTGTTAATATGCCCCTGCTCAGAGCAATTTAAAAATCCATCAAATTCATGCTGATTTTCTATCAACTCACCTAACTTTATTGAATATATCTGTTCGTTTTGTTTCTTTAAATCCTCTATTAATTTTTCTAATTTAATGTGATCTTTTTCAATTATGTAAAGTTCTTTAACTCCTAATTTTAATAAAGCAAAACAAACTGATTTTCCAACTCCACCACCTCCTAAAATAACTAATTTTGAAGGTTCTTTATTAAAATTAAATTTATAAGTATTAAGAAAACCAGTGAAATCTGTGTTATGTGAAGTTATACTTTCATTGATTAAAATAAGATTGGTTGATTTTACTAACTTTGTTTCTTCGCTAAATTTAATTGAATGCTCTAATGCTAGTTCTTTAAAAGGGTAGGTAACATTAATACCAGAAATATTCTTTTCTTTCATTTGGCTTAAAAATTTTTTGAAATTAAAATTTGTTTTTGAAGCTTGATCAAAAAGTTCATACTTAACATCAAACCCAAATTCATTTCCTAATTTTGTGATAAGATTAGGCATTTCAGATTTTGATATATTGTTTCCTAATAAACCTAATTTAATCATAAATAATAATTATTACATTGCAGATATGTTCTGTTCTTTTTTAATTGCCATTACAGATGAAAATGAAGAAACACAGTACGGAACACAAAAGGTAATTATTATTTTGACCCAGTTGTTGCCAGTCATCTCACCCTTAATGATATGATCTCCATGATTTATTCCAGCTAAAATAACACCAACAATTAAAGCAATTTTAAAAGCCCTAAATGCAACGTCTTTTCTTAAAAATAATTCTACCATGATGTCCTCAATTTTTGTAACCTTACTATAGATCATAATATTTAAAAATAAAGTGTAAGGTATTAGTATGTTAGTAAAAATATTTGTTAGAACATTTTCAAGTAATGAAGACTGTGAACTTTTTGAGTCTATGCTAGAAACAAAATGGCCATCTCTTCTTCAAACTGTTAAAGGTGTAAGATTTAGATCATTGAAAAACCCAAATACCCCTAATGTAAGTGTAGTTATTTGGGAATTTCCAGACAAAGAAATTATGAAAAATATTGAAAAACTTATTCAAGAAAATATTCAAAAGTATGTAAAGACCCTAACACCCAAAACTATAGAATTTACTGGAGTTGTTACACAAGATCTTGGGGACTTGTCATTTAATTAAAAATATTTAAACAGATAAATATTTCTTAACAATTTGATCAGTTAATAAAGAAGGTTTTCCATTCCAAGCATTTTCTCCTCTATCAAGAATATATAACTTATCTGCAATTTGTTTTATTTTGTTCAAGTATTTATCTACTAAAATTATTGAAACATCCTTTTTTTTAATTTCAGAGATAATTGTCCATATCTCATTTCTTATATTTGGTGATAAACCTTCGGTTGCCTCATCTAAAATTAACATCTTTGGATTAGTCATAAGAGTTCTTGCAATTGCTAACATTTGCTGTTCACCACCAGATAAAGAATTTGACATTTGAGTTAAACGTTCAGATAACCGTGGAAAAATTTTTTTGATTTTATTTAGATCCCAATAACCTTTTCTAGAAGCAACAATCAAGTTTTCTTCAACAGTAAGATTTGAAAAAATCCTTCTGCCTTCAGGCACTAAACCGATACCTAATTTAGATATTTCATAACTTGGTAAATTTGAAATTAAATTATTTTTAAAAAATATTTTACCTGAAACTTTTTCGATTATCCCACATACTGAATGTAAAGTAGTTGTTTTTCCCATTCCATTTCTACCTAGTAAGGCAACAATTTCTCCTTCTTTAATTTCAATATCCACTTCATTTAGTACACGGGTATCACCATACCAAGCACTTAATTTGTCAATCTTAAGAAGTTTGCTCAATTTTCATCCCCAAGATAAACTTCCTGAACTTTGGCATTTGACTTTATTTCTTTTTCATTTCCAGAAGCAATTAAACTTCCATAATCTAAAACTGATATCCTGTCAGCTAATGCAAATACTGATTCCATATCATGTTCTATAAGTAAAATCGGAGCTTTAACTTTTAATTTTTTAAACAAATCAATCATTAATTGTGATGATGTTTTATCTAATCCAGCCATTGGCTCATCAAAAAGTAATAACTTTGGATTCATTGATAGCGCTAAACATATCTCAAGTTTTCTTTTGTCACCATGACTTAAAGTACTTACTAAATCATTAGCCTTATTTGTTAAATCAACAATTTTAAGTAAATCAAATGCTTCATCACTATAATCTTTATTTCTATAGATATTATTTAATGGATTTAAATAACCTCCATCTCTACCCAAAAGGGATAATCTTAAATTATCAATAACTTTAAATGAATTTATAACAGAAGAAATTTGAAAACTTCTAGCAATACCCATTCTTGACCTATGTTCAGCTGAATAATTGGAAATATTAATTTTTTCAAGATAAATTTGACCACTATCTTGTTTTAAAAATCCTGAAATTTGTTTAACTAATGTTGACTTACCAGAACCATTTGGACCTATTAGGGCATGAATTTCATTTTTAAATAGATTTAAATTTAAGTTATCATTAGCCTTTACAGCCCCAAATGATTTGCTAAGGTTATCAATTTTAAGAACTGGTTTTTTCATCATATTTATCTTTAATTAAAAAGCTCATTATCCCTGCCTTTGCGTAAAGCACTTCTAAAAGAATTATAAAACCCAGCCAAAATTGCCAATTTTCTGTAATACCACCAAGAAATTGTTCTAATATAATATAAAAAAAAGCACCCAAAATTGGCCCATAAAGTCTAAACATTCCACCTAAAATTACTAAAATCATAATTTCACCAGACATTTGCCAACTTAAAATTGTTGGACTTACAAATCTATTAAGATCGGCATATAAAGAACCAGCCAAACCTGTTATTGCTCCGGATATTATAAATGAAATTAATTTAACTTTTTTAGGGTTAATTCCAACTGATCTAACTCTATCCTCGTTTTCTTTGCTGGCTTTTAATGAAATTCCTAATGGAGAATTTAAAATAAATTTTACAAATATTATTGCTATAATTAACCATACATAACAAATATAAAAAAAAGTGATAGGATCCATAGTATTAAGAAAAGGAATTTCATTTCTAAGTGAAAGTGACAATCCATCTTCTCCACCATAAGTAGGCCAACTTATTGAAAAATAATATAACATTTGAGCAAATGCTAATGTTATCATTATGAAATAAACACCTGTTGTTCTCAATGAAAAGTAACCAATAAAGAGAGCTAATAAAGATGAAAAAATTAAAGTAAAAATCCAGACAAATAATAGTTGATTTGTTCCCTCAAACTCAAAAACTAATATTTGAATAGGTTCGTAATTATTAAAATGAAAAGCTAAAATTCCTGTAACATATCCACCTAAGCCAAAAAAAGCAGCGTGACCAAATGAGACCATGCCTCCATATCCCAATATTAAATTAAGACCAATACCTGCAATGGCTAAAATAATAATCTTTGAAAATAATGTTGTTATATAAATATCATTTAAAAGAATTGAAAATAACGGTACAAAAAACAAAGATATTAGAATTAAAAAATTTAATTTCTTTTCAGACATCGTGCTTATCTTTCACCAAACAAACCTGATGGCTTAAAAATTAAAACTATTGCCATAAGTATATATATTGACATTGATGCTATTGATGAACCAATTAAATTTGCATCAGCATTATCAAAAAATAATTTAAATAATTCAGGAAGTAAGAAACGTCCTAACGTATCTGTAACTCCTACTAACAAAGCCCCAACAAAAGCACCTTTAATAGAACCAATTCCACCAATGATAATTACTACAAATGCTAATATTAGAACTGGTTCACCCATACCGACCTCAACAGATTGTATCGCACCGATCAATGCTCCAGATAAACCAGCTAACGCAGCTCCTAATGCAAAAACGATTGTATAAAGAGTTTTAATATTTACACCCAAAACAGAAATCATTTCCCTATCGTTTTGTCCTGCTTTTATTCTTATTCCAAGTAAAGTTTTAGACGTTAAAATGTATAAGAAAAATGCTATTAAAATTCCAATTGCAATTATTAAAAGTCTGTATTTCGAATAAATAATTTCTAAAGGGAGAGAAACACTAGCATTGAGTTCTAAAGGTATGTTTAGATAAAGTGGATATGCTCCAAAAATCCATCTAATACCTTCAGAAAAAATTAAAATTAAAGCAAAAGTTGCTAACACTTGATCTAAGTGATCTTTTTTATATAACTTTCTAATTACTAAAATTTCAGTTATTACACCTGCAAACATAGCAACAATAAAACTACTTATTAATGCAATAAAAAAAGAACCTGTAATTTCGGCAAGAAGAGCTGCTCCAAATGCACCAATCATGTAAAAGGAACCATGCGCAAGATTAATCAATCCCATAACACCAAACACTAAAGTCAAACCAGCAGACATAAGGAACAACATAGTTCCAAATTGTAAGCCGTTTAATAGCTGTTCAATTAATAATTGAAATTCCATGTGATGATAATAAGTGAGTTAATAAAACTCACTTATTTATTTTTTATTTCAAAGGACAATCTTTAACGTAAGCATTTGATCTATTTTTAAGTCCGGTTGAAATAATTTTATTTGTTAAAATTTTTCCCTCTTTGATCACTTCTCTTACATAGATGTCTTGAATAGGATGTTGATTTGTATCAAACTTAAATGAACCACGGGTACTTTCAAAATTAGCATTTTTCAATGCACTTCTGAATTTATCTTGATCTTTAACGTCTGCCACATTTAAAGCTGAAATTAACAATTTTCCAGTATCATATCCCTGAGATGCATATAAAGATGGTAATCGTCCGTACTCTTTTTGAAAATCTTGAACAAATTTCTTATTAGCTTTGTTATCAAGATCTTTTGACCATTGAGAGGTGTTTTTAACACCTAGAGCAGCATCACCAACAGCTTTTAAAATACCCTGGTCAAATGAAAAAGCTGGTCCAATAACTGGAACATTTATACCTGATTGAGATAATTGTTTCATAAATGAAATGCCCATTCCACCAGGTAAAAAGAAATAGATACTATCAGCTTTAGATGACCTTATTTGAGCGATCTCTGCTGCATAGTCTTTTTGACCAAGTTTGGTATATAATTCTTTTTCAATTTTACCTTTAAAAAATCTCTTATATCCTGTTAACGCATCTTTACCTGCTGGATAGTTAGGCGCAAGGATAAATGAGTTTTTATACCCAGCTGTGTTACCATATCCACCAGCCGCTTCATGCAAATTATCATTTTGCCAAGCAACATTAAAATAATTTTTATGACAACCTTTACCTGCTAATTTAGAAGGCCCTGCATTTGGAGACAAATAGAATTTTCCTTGTTTAACTGCAGCAGGAACTACAGCCATTGCTAGATTTGACCAAATAATTCCAGTAAGAACATCTACTTTATCTGATTGGATCATCTTGTCAGCAATTTGTACAGCAATATCTGGCTTTCTTTGATCGTCTTTTACTATAACTTCAAAATGGTTGTCACCTTTAACTGCTAGTAAAAAACCATCTCTTACGTCAATTCCAAGACCTGAACCTCCTCCAGATAAAGTGGTAATCATACCTACTTTTATTTTTTTATGCCCATTAGCAAAAACAGGGTTTATAAATAAACCGAGTATTGCAATTAAACTTATAATATATTTAATCATTATTTTTCCTCTTAAAACTTTATATAACTTAACTAAAAAAAACTTTAAAATCAAAAAATTAGTTTTCTTGATTAAAAATCTACATCCATACCATTTATAGAATAAGTTTTCCCATTAAACCCTTTATCCATTTTTTCAATATCAGTCATTTTTTCTGAATCAACTCTTTTAAATGGATTTTTTTTCATTTGTTCTAAACGTTTTTTATTTTGAAACTTTCCAAAGAGTTTATATTTTATTTTGTTAAGCATTATTCTTACTCAGAATACAATGTTCTAATTTATTAAATCTATAATAAGCAAATTTCTTATAGATTACAGACAATAAACTTTTAATTATTGGTAGAGACGCAATAAAAGCTAAAAATTTCCAGTAAGTTAGATTTTTCCAAATTAAAATAAAGGCATCAACTCCTATATATTGTTTATTTTTAGAATCAAATGCATGCAGATATAATAGTGCGTCTGACTGTTTAATATTAAATTCTTTTAAATCTTTAGGGTTATTAGCAATATCTAACCATTTAAACTTTTTATTATTTGCAATTTTTTTATAATAACTGATCTCTTTATTACATAATCCACACTTACCATCATAAAGAACTTTTATCATATTATTAAACCAACTTTGAAACATTTACTGCCATATTAGAACCTGACCCAACAATTTTTTTCCAAAAGTTGGTAAATTTACTTTCATCTTTTTCTAATACTTTTGATCTCGCATCTTGTTGGTGTTCAATTTCTTCATCACAGCATTTTTTTAAAACCATTGCTAACTTATAATTTAGATTATTATTTAATAAATAATCAATTTGTTCATTGTAATGCTTCTCAACAAAAGTTTCGACTGCATCTACAGTAATGCAAAAAAATTTATAGCCAATTAGTGCTGACAGAAATCCTAAAACAAAACCCAAAATTCTCCATAAAAAAAGTAATTTGCTTTTTTCATTAGAGGTTAAAAGATTTTCCATAACGATCAAATGATTGGTTTCAGTTAAAATGTGTTCTTTTGACATCTTTGATATTTTTTTATTCCAAAAAATACAACTTGCACCTTTATAAATCCAAACTGCTCCTGTTTCTCCAGCGTGGTTTGACCTCATCCATTTAATCATAAATTTTGGAATATTAATTCCAATCGCATTGTATTTTTTTAAAATATTTTCCACTAAAATCATCTATAAATGTTATTTATTTTACTATGTTTTGATTTTCTTCCGGATACTCTTTCACGCCAAAGTTTAAAACTTCTAGGCTTGAGATTACTTCTCATCAATTTTATAACCTGCTTTTCGTTTAACCCAGTTTGTTCTTTAATTGAATCAAAACTGATTTCATCTGCCCAAGCAAAATCAATTACTTTATTTAGATACTTTTCATTTAACATTTTTTTTCAAATCTGATGAAGAAAATTTATATACATTTTTCTCATTACATATATATGCGTTAAAATCAGATTTTAAATAAGGCTTAAATATTTTATTATTAATTGATAGCCCTCCAGTATATTTTCCAAATGAAGGAAGAATTAATTTACTTTCAGTTTGTAAAATACATTTTTCAGTTACTCTTTTTCCATTCAATTTGACAGATAAAGTTGGGTGGTAATGTCCAGAAATTTGATGTCTATCATCAACAATTGCTTCATGAATAAACTCTATATCATTTAGTCGTAAAATTTTATGACTTGGTATTTCATACATTATATTTTTATCGTGATTTCCCTCAATTAAAATAAATTCATAAAGATTAGTTAGTGATTTTAATTTTTTTTGAGTTTTAATATTCATTCTATTTAGTGAATTTTTATCATGAAAAGTATCACCTAGAAAAATAATCTTTTTAATCACATAGTTTGATAAAATTTTTTCTAATTTGATTAATGTTTCTAAACTATCATATGGTGGAATATATTGCCCATACTTAGCGTAACTAGAGCCCTTTTCTAAATGTAAATCTGAAACAATTGCAGTATTAAGCTTTGACCAAATGAGAATTCCGTGTGGATCTATATCAAATGTATTTTGACAAAACTCTAATTTTTTCATGAAAAACCAATTTCCCTAAGTAATTCATTTTCAAATTCTTCCAGATAGTATTCATTAAGCTCATCTTTATTAATTGTTTCTCTATTTATTTCAAGCAAAAGAGGTACTGCTAATGGGGATATTTTTTCTAATTTTTTAAATAAAATTTTATTTTGAATTCTCTTCATTAGTTTTCCTAACCTATCAATTGAAATCAAACCATTTAATGAATCTTCTTTAGCAACTTTAAGAAGCAAGTGATCACCTTCATGTTTCTTAAGTACATCATAAATCAAATCTGTATTAAACAAAATTTGCTTCGATGTTTTTGTCAAACCAGGCATTTTTCTTTCAATTAAACCTGAAATAATCGCCGCATCTCTAAAATTTTTTTTCATTAATGGAGTGTCATCTAACCATTCATACAAATCACTTATCATTAAATCTTCATTAAATAAGGATTTAACATCATTGATTTCTTTCATGCTCCAAATAGCAAGTGCATAGTCAGTTGCAACAAATCCGAGTGGTTTAAGATTATATCTTTGCATTCTCTTCGAAATTAAAAAACCTAAAGTCTGATGAACATTTCTTCCTTCAAAGGCATAACAAATTAAAAAATGTCTTTTTTTATTTCCCATTTTTCTAGGAAAAGTTTCAATTAAAACTTTATCATGCATTGGTAAAATTGACTTTTGAGATTGCAAAATTAGCCAATCTTTTATCTGTTCAGGATAACTCTCTAAAGACTGTTTTTTGCTTATTAACTTTTTCACTTGTGAAGCTAACTCAGAAGTTAGAGGCATTCTTCCACCAGCGTAAGATGGTATTTTAGGCCTTTTATCTTTTGTTAAAGCTACATGAACTCCCTTCTCTGATATATTTAAAAACTTTAAAACTTTCCCTCCAAACAGAAAAGTATCACCTTCAGTCAAACCTTCAATGAACCATTCTTCTATATTACCTAAGGTTTTATTTCGAAGCTTCACTTTAAGCATATAAGACTCAACAATAGTGCCAATATTCATTTTGTACTTCTGTCTAACTGTCTTATTTTTGATTGCAAAGTGATTATTTCTATTTAATCCGATTTTAGAGTATTTCTGGTATTGTCTAAGTGAATAACCACCGTTTTGAACAAACTCCAAAGTTTGGGTAAAATCTTCTTCTGAAAGTTTTCTGTAAGGCCAAGCGGTTTTAACATTTTTATAAAGTTTGTCTTTATCAAATGGATTGCTACAGGCAACACCTAATATATGTTGAGCTAAAACATCAAGACTACCAGATTTTAAATTATCTCCATCTATTATGTTTTCTTTTATAGCTTCTATTGCAGCCAAACATTCAAGATATTCAAATCTATTTCCTGGAACTAACAGAGCCTTTGATGGCTTATTTAGAGTATGATTACTTCTTCCAATTCTTTGTAATAATCTTGAAACACCTTTTGGAGCACCAACTTGAATAACTAAGTCTATTTTTGCCCAATCAATTCCAAGATCTAAGGAACTTGTTGCAACCACACAATCAATCTCTCCTTTGGACATTTTCTGTTCGACTTTTCTTCTTATTTCTCTTTCAAGGCTGCCGTGATGAACAGCTATTTTCAAATTAGATTTATTTTCAAGCCATAAATTATGAAAAATTAACTCGGCTTGTGCTCTAGTATTAACAAAAATTATACTCATTTCTGCTTTTTCAATTTTTGAATATAATGTTCTGATAGAATAGGTTGCCATATGACCTGACCAAGGTATTCTGTTTTTAGACATTAAAATTTCTACTTTTGGCTTATTTAAAGATGGAATATCGATAATTTTTTTTTGTTTATTTTGAGATAAAAAGTTCAAAACATTTTCTTTATCTTTAATAGTAGCCGATAACCCAATTTTAGTATAATTCGAAGCTAATTCATTTAATCTTGCTATATTAAGTGATAATAAATCGCCTCTTTTAGAATTTATCAATGTATGAATTTCATCAATAATTAAAAATTTAATATTTTTAAAATAATCTTCAGCATTTTCATCTGACATCAACAAAGCAAAAGACTCAGGAGTTGTCATAAGCATTTGAGGTGGCGATGTCTTTTGCCTTCTTTTTTTTGCGTATGGAGTATCACCAGTTCTCGTCTCAACAGAAATATTTAAAGATTGGTCATTTATTGGTTGAACCAAATTTCTTTGTACATCAACAGTAAGTGCTTTTAGTGGTGAAATATAAAGCGTATGTAGAAAATTATCTTTATATTTTTTTTCAATTAAATCTGTAATTGCCGGCATAAATCCAGCAAGAGTTTTTCCACCTCCTGTTGGTGCAACTAGCAATATGTCATATCCTTTTGTGGCCTCTTCTAGTGTATCGATTTGGTGTTTGTGGTAGCTCCAACCATTTTTATTTAACCATTTAGTAATAGGATGAGACTTTAATTTTGGTATCATAATGATATATAAAAAATATGGATTGGATTAATAAACATTTACAAATAGTACCAATAAATACCTTTATTGATCCAATTTTTCCAGTTGAAAATGCAATCATAACTCATGCTCATGCTGACCATGCAAAGCCTGGGCATAATAATGTTCTTGCAACAAAACATACAATAGAAATTATGAAAATTAGATATGGTGAGAATTGTGCAAATAATTTTCAAGAATTATCATTTAATTCTCCATTAAATGTTAATGGTGTGAAAGTTACTTTATTTCCAGCTGGGCATATATTAGGAAGTGCTCAAGTTTTACTTGAATATCGGAAAGATAAAATAAATTTTACTGGTGATTTTAAAATAACGAAAGATGATACTTGTGAAAACTTTAGACCAGTCACATGCGATACGTTAGTAACTGAAGCTACATTTGGCCTACCTATATTTCAACATCCAGATCCAGGAGTTGAAATAAATAAATTAATTAATTCATTAAAAAATTTTTCAAATCGTCCACATTTAATTGGTGTTTATGCTCTTGGAAAAGCCCAACGTTTAATTAAATTATTAAGAAATAAAGGATATGATGAAACTATTTTTATCCATGGAGCATTAGAGAAGATTTGTGATTATTATGTTCAGTCTGGAATAAATTTAGGAAATTTATCCAAGGCTCTTATTAAAGGTGAAAAAAAAGATTTTAATGGAAAGATTATCTTAGCACCACCTTCAGCTCTAAAATCAACCTGGTCAAGAAGATTTATAGACCCTATATTGTCTCACGCTTCTGGATGGATGTCAGTAAAACAAAGAGCGAAACAGAGTTTGGTTGAATTACCTTTATTAATATCAGATCATGCTGATTGGAATGAATTAACATCGAATATAAATAATAGTTTAGCAAAAAATATTTTAGTAACACATGGTCGAGAAGAAGCTTTAGTACATTGGTGTAAAAAAAGAGGCTTAAAAGCATCTGCATTATCAATTCAAGGTAGAGATGATAGTGGAGAAGAAATTTGAGAGAGTTTAGCCAATTAATTAATCAATTAATTCTTACTAGATCAAGAAACAGAAAAATTGAGTTATTAAACCATTATTTTAAAAATACAAAAAATTCCGACAGAGGATTGGCATTAGCAATTCTAACAGGAAATTTGAAAATTAAAAATATTTCCATTTCAAAAATCAAAGAAATGATTAAAGAAGAAGTTGATCCTGAATTGTTTGATTTATCATATGATTATGTTGGCGATCTTGCTGAAACAATTGCTTTAATTTGGCCTTATAAAAAAAAAGGTGCAGTGCCAAAATTAAACTTTATTATAAATGAACTAGAAAGTTCAAGTACTACAAATATAACCAACTTAATAAAAAAATATCTTTCAATTTTTTCAGAAAATGAGAGATGGGCATTTATTAAACTTTTATCTGGTGGTTTAAGAATAGGTGTTTCAACAAGGTTAACAAAACTTTCATTAATTCATAATACAAATATTGAGATCTCAGAAGTTGAGCAAATTTGGCATGGTGTGGTTCCTCCATATATAAAATTGTTTAATTGGATTTTTGAAAAAGACAGTAAACCTGAGATAAAGATTGAAAAAATATTTCACCCTCTAATGCTGGCTCACCCTATTGAAAAAAAAGATTTTAATAACTTAAAGCCAGAGGATTTTTTAGCAGAATGGAAGTGGGATGGAATAAGAGTACAATTAGTTTTATTTAAATCCAAAATTAGTATCTTCTCTCGAACTGGGGATGATATTTCACATACTTTTCCAGAAATACATAATAATGAAAATGACTTAGTTGTTTTAGACGGAGAACTTTTAGTTGGAAATGATTTTACACCTCTTAAATTTAATAAATTACAACAAAGATTAAATAGAAAAAAAGTATCAAAAGTTCACTTAGAAAACTTTCCAGCTTTTGTAAAACTTTATGACATTTTATTTTTAAAAAACAGAGATTTAAGAAACTTAGGTTTTTCAAAAAGACGAGAAATTTTATCCGATTGGCATAATAAAGTGCAAAATAAATTTTTTGATCTTTCAGAAGTTTTCAAATTTAAAACTTGGGAAGAACTTACAAATATTAAGTCCAAAAGATTAAATAAAAGCGTACACGAAGGTTTGATGATAAAAAGAAAAAACAGTGCTTACATTTCAGGAAGACCAAAAGGTTATTGGTATAAATGGAAAAATGAACCTTTAGTTGTAGATGCAGTTATGATGTATGCCCAAAGGGGACATGGCAAAAGAAGTTCATATTATTCAGATTTTACTTTTGGTCTTTGGGATAAAAACAATATAGTTCCTATTTGCAAAGCATATTTTGGCTTTAATAATGAAGAATTAGAAATCTTGGATAAGTTTGTTAGAAATAATACCATTAATAAATATGGTCCTGTAAGAGAAGTTGAAAAAAAATTTGTAGTTGAAATAGCATTTGATTCTGTTGATTTTAGTAAAAGACATAAATCTGGAGTAGCGCTTCGTTTCCCAAGAATAAAACGTTTAAGACAAGACAAACCTATTGATGAAGTTATAAATATCAACATATTCAAAGAAAATTTTATAAATTATTAACAAGTGAAATTTATTGCTGCTTGACTCTCCGTAGTTAACTTTGAATAGTGTTACTAATACATATTAATCTCAGGAGGAATTAATGATTAATAAAAAAACACTTTTGAGCATTGGATCAGGTCTAACCATTCTTACCGGTTTAGTGGCCTTTACTACTGCTCCAAGTTTTGCTGACAAAAAACCAGCCATAGAAGTAGTTACTCATGCTGGTGCTGGTGGTGGAACAGATGTTAACTCAAGAATGATGATGTTAAGATCAAGAAGAACTTTGAAACAAGACATGGTTGTTGTAAATAAAAGAGGTGGTGGTGGTGCCGCCGCAATGAACTATTTTATGACAAGACCAGCAGATGGAAATACAATATTAACTTTTACAGTAGGACACGCTATTACAATGGCTATGGGTAAAACTAAGTTAAAAGTTAGTGATATGGCTCCAATAGCAAGAGGCACTAATGACCCTCAAATTCTTATGGTAAATTGTAAAAAAAGTCCTTACAAAACACCTGAAGATTTTGTTGCTGGAATGAAAAAGGGTGACAAAATGACATTTGGAGGAACTCATACTGGTACAATTGACCATATTACAGTTTATTTATGGGCAAAAAAACTAGGGCAAAAAATGCCTAAATATATCCCATTTAAGGGTGGAGCAGAATTAGCTACAAGACTTGTTGCAGGAGAAGTAGATGTAGGAACACTTAATTTATCTGAAGCAGCAGCACCTGTTGAAGCTGGCGATGTTTGTCCACTTGTAATATTAGGTGAAAACGCAATGGCTCCTATTCCAAAAGCTAAAACAGCTAAATCTCTTGGAATTGATCTTGTTCTTTCAACAACAAGAGGTTTCGTAACTCACGCTGGAGTTGACAAAGCTAGAGTTGCAGCACTTGAAAAAGGTATGGCTAAAGCAATGAAACATTCAATGTATCAAGCTTATTTAGCAAATTCTGGACTAGACAATACTTCACCTCAACCTTCAGGGCCTTGGGGAAAGCAAATTGCCTTCATGGTTGGTGAATTTGGACCAGCTCTAAAAGAAATGGGCTTAATGAAGTAAACATTTGTATTAATGCCCTCTTTAATTTAAGAGGGCATTAGATCAAAAACATTATGTCTAATAAATTTTATACAGTTCCATTATTCCTTACAATTTTTTCAATTATTGTAATTGCAATATCTTTACAATTAGATACTTCACCTGAAATGATAGTTGGTGATAGTATGCAAGCTAGATCTTTTCCAATTTTTTTGATGGTTTTAAATCTTGTTTTAATATCTGTACTTACTTTTCAATATAAAACTAATTATCCAGAACCCATTAAATTAGAAAAATTTCCTACTTGGGGTAGTATGGGCTTATTTTTAATATTTTATTTATTAACAGTATATACTGATATGTTTATTGGAATTTTTGTAGTTATGTTATTGATGGGATTATTATGGGGTGAGAAGAGAATTTGGCTTTCTTTTTTAACAGCAACTTTGACCCCTTTATTAATTTTTTTATTGTTTGATTTTGTTTTAAAAATTAGATTTCCGCGAGGAATATTGATGGATTTGTATTATGGATAGAGTATTAAATTATGTTTGAACAAGGATTAATGGCAATGCTTTCAGTTGCAACTGATCCATATTTACTATTTTTAATTTTTGTTACAACTATTTTAGGGGTTGTAATAGGAGTATTACCAGGTTTAGGTGCAACTACTGGAGCTGCACTTTTATTACCTTTTACTCTAACTATGGATCCGGTTCACGCTATTGCAGTCCTTGCGACAATTTATGTTTCAGCAACTTTTGCTGGATCTATAACTGCTATTTTAATTAACACACCTGGAACTTCAGCTGCAGCTGCAACAACATTTGATGGTTACCCTCTTGCTCAAAAAGGTGAAGCTGGAAGAGCATTAGGAGTTGCTGTGATTTCAAGTACTGTAGGTGGTGTGTTTTCTGTAATAATTTTATGTTTTGCAGCACCATTGTTAGCCAGAGTAGCGTATGAATTTCGTTCACCCGAATATTTTGCATTAACAGTGTTTGGCTTATCAATGCTTGCTAGTATTAGCGCTGGTGGAGCTGTAAAAAATCTAATAGGTGGAATTTTTGGAGTTTGGTTATCAACAATCGGAGCAGAACGAGTAACCGGAATTGAACGATTTATGTTTGGTAATTACGAGCTCTATGAAGGAATTCATTTTGTTCCAATCTTTATTGGGCTTTTTGCAATATCAGAGCTTTTAGTACAATCCAAAACCGTCAACAAAATTGTAAATACTGTTAGCATGAAAGCTGTAAAACTTCCAACAAAAGAGGATTATAAGAAAATTTGGAAAACTATTTTGAGATCCTGCGGAATTGGGACTTTTATAGGTGTTTTACCTGCAGAAGGTGCTACTGTTGCGTCAATGATTGGGTACTCTGAAGCAAGAAGATGGTCGAAAAATAAAGAAGAATTTGGTAAAGGTTCTATTGAAGGCATAGCTGGTGCTGAAGCTGCAAATAATTCTGCAACTGGCGGGGCGATGGTACCAACTATGGTGCTTGGTATTCCTGGTAGTGGTACAACAGCTATTATTTTAGTTGGATTAATGGTGCACGGCTTAAGGCCTGGTGTTTATCTTTTTACAGAACAAGTTGAAAAGGTTTATCAAATTTTTGGTTCAATGTTTTTTGCTAATATTATGTTTATGTTAATGGGCCTATATGCTGCAAAGTTTTTTGCAAGAGTTTCACTAGTTCCTACAGCTATTTTATGGCCAATTGTTTTCGGGCTCTCAGTTATTGGTGCATACGCATTTCAAGGTCAACTTTTAGATGTTTGGCTCGCATTAATATTTGGTGTAATTGGTTTCTTTGCACGTAGACATGGTTTTTCCGTAGCTCCAATTGCAGTAGGTTTAATTCTTGGTGAAATGGTAGAAACGAATTTACAACATTCTTTAAAAATGTTTGACGGTGCTTGGTGGATGATTTTTACTCAACCACTAGCCCTTATGTTCTTGATATTTGCTTTTTTAGGTTTATGCGGACCTTATATTTATTCACTTATCACAAAAAGAAAATAATTTAATAGTTTATTAATCCATTTACAATTAAATATATGGAAATAAAAGTCAAAATTGAATTAAGAAAAATTTTGAAATATTTTTGCCCATAATTTATTAAAATATTTTTGCCCAATAAAGTACCTATAAAACCTGTCATTATCATTATAAAAATTAAATCTACATATTCAGAAAAGTTAAAACCCATAAACCCAAATATAAAAACCTTGATTGCGTGTTGAATTGTCATCAAAGCTGAATGTGTGGCTGTATGACTTAAAGGATCTAATTTCATAGTCTTAACCATGCCCGCAATAAATGGTCCTGTAGCTCCAAAAAACATTGTTAAAAAACTTGAAAAAATTCCTCCAAAAACCACATATTCTGATTTTATTGAAGGAATCTTTCCGTAAACTGTCCACAAAATAAAAGAACCTACAACAACTTGAATTATCCAAGAAGGAAATTGTACAAACATTAAACCGCCAAAACTACTTCCTATAAAACTTCCTATCAAAAAAGGTATAATAGGACTTTTATAAACACTTTTTAGCATTACCAACATTCTTCCAAAATTAGACCCTATTTGGACTGAACCATGCACAGGTAGTAATGCTATTGGATTAAGATAAATGGCTGACAAACCTAAAAACACTGCTCCACCACCTATTCCAAAAGCAGCTGATATAAATGAGGTAAACATGCTTGAAAATATCAGAAAAATTATACCAAAGTTTGACAACTCTTCCGGAAAAGTAATGAAAAGAAATTCCATCTAAAATTCACTTTTCTGTAAAAGGTGGTGGTATAAAATATCTCGGTAATTCACCAATACTATTTATATCAATTTCCAATAAAACAGGGCCAGATAGATTAAATGCTTTTTTTAAAATATTTTCAAATTCACTTGAAGACTTTACAATTAAATATTTCATCTTAACAGTGTCTGCAAGCTCTTTGAAATTTGGAACTTGTAAGTCAGCAAAATTTCTTCTTCCTTCATATAAACTATCTTGAATATGTTTTATAACTCCATAACCTTTATCATTCATTACCATAAAAATTATATTGCTGTTGATTTCAACTGCTGTCCATAATTCAGAAACATTTAACATAAACCCGCCATCACCACACATAGTAATTGATTTTACTTTTTCTTCTGCTGCAACAGAAGCACCAATTGCAAGTGACATTCCAGGGCCTATCCCTGCTCCAACTGGATAAATGTTTTGATACCATTTTTGTACTGGCATTAACCTATTTCCCCAAGTACTATTGGATATGGTTACGTCTCTAATCCATCTTGCGTTTTTAGGTAAATTTCTCTCTATTATTTCGGGGAATTCTCCATAAATTTTAAGAAATTCTTTATAATCTTTTTTGATTTCTTTTTTTAAAGATTTCACTTCATGTATCCAATTATTATCTATATTATTTATATCATCTAATCTTTCATAAAGATTTTCTAAAACCTTTTTTCCATCACCTAAATGAAATATTTTTGAAGGATAAGTTCTATTTTCTGCATTTGGATCGATATCAATTTGTATAAGGTTATCAGGTAGTTTTAATGACATATCTTTTGTTTCATGTCCTCTTAATCTACTTCCAACAACAATCATTAAATCAAGAGAAGAATAAAATTTTTCAACTTTTGGAATTGCATTGAATGAACCTAAACACATATCATGATTTTCATCTATAACGCCTCTTCCTTGAGTACTTGTTATGACCGCAAAACCCAAATCAATAAACTTTTCAACTTCAGAGGTAAGTTTTTTTCCACCATTACCAATCCATAATATTTTTCTTTTTGATTTTCTAATTTCTTCTTCAATAAGATCTAATGTATTCAAATCTCCTAAAGAAATATTTTTATCGTTAATAACTACTTTGTTAAATGTTTCTTGCCTATTAATAATTGTACGTTGAATATCTATTGGAACCTCAATTGATACTGGGCCTGTTGGAGGCGTGATAGCCTCCTCTAGAGCTTTTTCTAATACCTCTAAAACATTTTTAGACGATGATATTCTATAAGCATTTTTTGAAACAGATTTCATCATTTGAAGTTGATTTGGAACATCATGAACAGTACCTTGATTTTTATCCAAATTTTCGGTAGCAGTTTGACCAGTTATATGAAGTAATGGAGTTCCAGCAAATCTTGCTTCAACTAGAGACCCTACAACATTTGCTGCACCGGGACCAGTACTTGTAATAACAACTCCCACTTTGTCAGAAGATCTAGCAAAACCATCTGCCATATGACCTGCTCCCATTTCACCTCTTGCTGGTACAAATTTAATTAAATTTCTTTTTGCAATAGCATCCAAAATGGGAATATTATGGACTGAAACAACACCAAAAACGGTTTTCAAATCATTTTCAAATAAAAAATCTGATATTAAGTCACCAACATTGTACTCATTCATTTTATCCTCTAATATGGAAAAAAATTTAGATTATTTTAAGTATAGTGAAAAAATATATTAAAGCAAAAGACGTTAAAAAGTTATATGCAGGTACATCTGAATTCTCTTTAATTGATATAAGAGAAATTGGACAACATACAGATGGACACCCTTTTTTTTCAATATCAATTCCATATAGTATTTTTGAAAACAGGATTATTGATCTAATACCAAGTAAAGAAACGTTAATAATTTTAATGGATCACAATGACGGTTTGTCTGAAATAGTTGAAGAAATTGTATCCAATCTTGGGTATAGAAATATTCAAATTCTTAAGAATGGAGTTTTTGGATGGAAAAAAGCTGGTTTTTTTTTATTTAAAGGAATACATGTTCCAAGCAAAGCCTTTGGTGAATTAGTAGAGTTAAAAAAAAATACTCCTCATATTAAACCATCAGAACTGAGAAAAAAAATAAACAAAAAAGATGATATCATTGTTATTGACGGAAGACCTTTTGAAGAATTTAAAAAAATGAATATTCCAACAGGTGTATGTTGTCCTAATATGGAAATACCCTTACGAATTCAAAATGAAATTAATGATAAAACTGAAATAATTATCAATTGTGCTGGTAGAACTCGTTCAATAATCGGAGCGCAAAATTTAATCAACTTTGGTATTAAAAATAAAGTCAGAGCTCTTGAGAATGGAACTCAAGGTTGGACATTATCTGGATACAAACTTGAAAACAATAAAAAAGAAGCATTAAACTTAGATAAAATTAAATCTCAAAAAAGTAAGTATCAAAATTCAGCAAATAATATTATTAATAAATTTAATTTAAAAAAAATTAACCTTAGAACACTAAATTCTTTCCTTGAAGAAAAAACAAAAAATACTTTTATATTTAATGTAACTGCCAATCAAAATTTTTCTGAAAATAAAATGTATTTGAAGCATGCACCCGGTGGACAACTAATACAAGCTATTGATAGTTTTGTTGGAGTTTTAAATGGTAAAATTGTTTTGATTGATGATGGAGAACTATTACGTGCTTCATTAACAGCCTCTTGGCTGAAACAAATGGGTTTTGATGTTTATATTTTTGACGATGATATCAATTACTTAAAAAATTTTTTTGATCAGAAAAAAAAATTTACAATTCCAAAATCAAAAATTGTTGAAAATGATAATTTAACTGATTTTTTAAAATTGAATTTGTTAGATATTAGAACAAGTCATGAGTTTAAAAAAACTCATTTAAAAAGATCTAAGTGGATAAATAGAGCAAACTTAAGATTTCATAACTTTAATAGAAACAAGGATTTTTTGATAATTTATAATGATTTATCTAAAGCAGAACTAATTTATAAAGACATTACATCTAAATATAAAACTTCAATATATTTTTATAAATTTGATCAAAATTTTAGACGATTAAGCGAATTTTGTACGAAAAAAGAAACTTTTATGAAAAAAGAAGTTTGTATAGATTTTGTTTATCATACCCACAAAAGGCATCTTGGAAACAGATCTCATGCCTTGGCTTACTTAAGTTGGGAAAAAGACTTATTAAATCATATGGACGAAGAAGAAATAATTAGATTTAAAGTTCTTTAATTTTTGACCTTTCTACATTTTCTAAATTTTTTCCTTCAATTCTAAGCAGTCTTACAGGCTCTTTTCTTATTGGTGAATGAACATCACCAACATTATAAAATTTAACATCACCTGGTTTCATTACATATTTTTTTATTTCTTTAACGAGCTTAATATCATTTTCTTGTTTTACGATTTCCCACTCTGTCATTTCTGTTTCTCCAGCAGCTTGACCGTATACAGCCCAGCTTGATCCATGATCGTGAGGTGACCCGTTAGCCTCTTGATTATACACATGACCACAAACACAAAACCCAAGCTCAGGATCTTCATAAAGAATTTCTCTCGGGTTTTGGTCATCTCTATCTTTTAAATTATTGTGAATAAAACTTTGATCCATTAATGCTTTTTGAACATAATAACAAACTTTATCTGAACCTTCTTGAATGCCATGATCTTTTAAAATACCTTTAATATCTTTAGCTAACTCATCTAATGAATATGGCATAAAAGCCTCCTTATAATTATAATCCCCATTTCATAGCAATTAAATCGTAATTATTTGCTAAATCTAATAATCCCTTTTTTGTTTTTTCATCCAAACTTGGGATTGGATGACGGCAAATATCTGATTTTATGACTCCACCTTCTTTAAATACTGTTTTAGTAGCTCTAAATCCACATTGTCTATTTTCGTAATTTATGAGTGGAAGTACTCTATTATATTCATTCTCTGCTTCTTTTTTATTTCCTATAATATAACTTTTAACCAAAGGTCCAATCAAATCTGGTAACATAGCTGAACTCATATTTCCTTTTGCGCCAGCTTCCAAATCCGCAAATAATGTTATTCCTTCTTCACCATCAAATGGACCTTCTACAGCACTCCCACCTTTATCAATTAATGCCCTAAGTTTGTTTGCTGCTTGTGCACACTCTATTTTAAAACATTTAACATGCTCTATTTCTTTTGCCATTTTTATTAGAAGGTCAACTGAAAGGTCAACTCCAGATAAAGGGGCATCTTGAACCATAATTGTTATTCCGGCTTCGCTCACTTTTCTAAATTGTTCGAAAGTTTGGTCAGCATTTCCTTTTAACAAAGCACCATGATATGGAGGCATCATCATGACCATATTTGCCCCAACATCTTTTGCTAACTTAGCTCTTTTAAACGCAATATCTGAAGAAAAATGGCTTACAGTTACAATTATTGGAACCTTTCCAGCAACATGTTCAATACACAGTTTTGTTAGAGTTTCTCTTTCATCGTCAGATAACAAAAATTGTTCCGAATAGTTTGCTAAAATACAAATGCCATCTACTTTTTGATCAATCATACAATCTAAAACTCTTTTCATTCCCTCAAGATCTAAATCTTCATTTTCTTTAAATGGTGTTGGTGCAACTGGCCAGCACCCTGTAAAGTTATTAGTCATAAAACCTCTCTCATAGTTAAAGAGTAGCAATTAAAGATTATTTTTCCAAGTATCATTTGTAATGCCCTCAGTTCTTAATGCATGTTTAATAATTTTACCTGTTTGTGTTTTTGGAAAATTTTTCATGACACGTAAATATAAAGGTATTGCAAATTTTGCCAAGTCAGCACTTACTTTATTTATCCATTTTGAGTATTCAATTTTTGATCCTTTAATTATCATTAAAGCAACCATAACCTCATCTTCTTGTCCATGATCTTTTGCAGGCACGGCGAATGCCGCTGCCTCAGCAATCTGAGGAATTTTTAAAAAAGCTTGCTCAACCTCATAAGAAGATATGTTTTCACCTCTTCTTCTTATACAATCTTTAATTCTGTCAACAAATATTAATTGATTTTTTTTATTAAAAAAACCTGCATCACCAGTATGAAACCAGAAATTTCTGTAAGCTTCAAAAGATTTATCTGGCATACCTAAATAACCTTGCATGAATCCAAATGATATTTTAGGTCTAACCATTATTTCACCAACTTCACCATTTTTTAATTTCTCATCTGTATTAGTATCTCGTACCTCCACATCAAAATACTTGGAATATACTTCTCCGCATGTTCCATTTCCCTTTTTTCCTAATTTTCCATAAACAGGAATATTAACTTCTGTCATGCCATATAACGGTAACACTTCTTTAACACCAAATCGTTTTCTAAAGATATTTTCAGGCTCCTTTGGCAAAGGAGCAGAGCCGATTACTTTTAACTTATGCCTTTTATCAAATTTTGTCGGCGATTGTGCTACTACAAAAGCAGCAACAGCACCTAACATATTCGTATGAGTAATTTTATAATTGATTATATCATTTAACCAATTACTGGCTGAAAACTTCTCTCTTATTACGGCCTTTGTTCTATTTATAATGCAAGCTAAGAGTTGCATAAATAATCCATTTGCATGAAATAAAGGTAAACAAATATAAAAAATATCTTTTTTATTCAAAATATAATTTTCAATAGTTCCAATAGCAAATAAAACGCAATGAGCATTTGGCATAATTACACCTTTTGCAGGGCCAGAAGTTCCACTAGTAAACATTACACAAGAAATATCTTCCATCTTTGACTGATGAATTTCAGAAATTAATAATTCTTTTGATAGAAAAAATTTATCATGATTTAAAATATTTAAATTTTTTTTACCCCAATTTATTTTTTTGAAGTACTTAAAATATATATTTTCAGTTATAATTAATTTAGGTTTTGAAATTTCAATTTGATGTTTAAGAACATCTCCTCTTAACGCTGTGTTAAGTGCAATAAATGTAATTCCAAGAAAACACGCTCCTAACCATATTGGAATAAAGACTTTTGGATTATCAATCATAACGACTATTGAGTCACCATTTGTTAAACCATTCTTTTTTAATCTAAATGAAGCTTTAAGACCTTTTGACAAAATATCTTCATAAGTCCATTTTTCATTGTCAATGAATTCAATAATATTAAATTTTGGGAATTCTTTAGCTTGCTTTAATATTAAATCTGAAATAATCCAATTTTTATGATCATTTAAATTTAATTCTTTTAAACTATTACTCATTATTTCAAAGAATTAAGATAATTTTTAATAAGAGAGTTTAGTTCCTTAGGTTTTTCAATTGGAAGAAAATGACCGCATTCTAAAATTTTATAATCGCACTGCTTAATATTTTCTACCATTTGAAGACCTTTTTTTAGGGGTGTCATCATATCAAATTTTGCTAAAACAGCTAAACAATTTATATTTATTGTTGAAGCAGCTTGTTTACCGTTTTCATATAAATTACATGACTTTAAATCCGTCGACAATACTGAAGGTTCATTCATTTTCATAACCGCGTTACCTTCAGCTAAATGATTATGCCCAGGCCAATCCGATATAGAAAAAGAGCCATAACTATCCTGTCCCCAAGTAACCATGAGATCATACGCCTTTTCTGGATTATTAATTGAAGTATCAATTAAGAAATCATTTACAGGAATTGACATTGCTCCAGCTACGAATACTAAACCCATTATAAGTTCAGGTTTTTTTTCTGCTAATTCAAGAATAGTTAAACATCCCTGTGAGTGACCAATAAAAGTAGCTTTTTCAATCTTAAGAAATGCTAATAATTCAGCAAGCCATAACATATCTTCTTCAATTGAAGTAGTTTGATTACCTTCTGAAAAACCATGACCAGGAAAATCAGGAGCTACAACATTATATCCTTGACTGACAAAATATCGAATTTGTTGTGTAAATGAATAATGATTTTGTCCAGCTCCATGAACAAAACATAATGTTTCCTTATCATTTACTAAATTTAAACCTCCAGTTGAAAAATAAACTTTATTGCCATTGAAATCTTTATACATTTAACTTCTCTTATTTGAGATTTTGGAAGCGGCTTTAAAGCCTTTTTCAAAATCAATTTTGATATCTTCAATATCTTCTAATCCAACAGAAAGTCTTATCATGTCATCAGTTAACCCAGACATCTTCATTGCTTCAGAACTTAAATGTGAATGTGTCGTACTTCCAGGGTGAATGATCAATGTTTTTGCATCACCAACATTTGCCAAATGAGAAGAAAGTTTAACATTTTCAATAAATGCTTTACCAGCGTCTCTTCCACCTTTAATGCCAAATACAATTATTGATCCAGATCCTAATGGCAAGATTTTTTTTGCAATTTTATGATCTGGGTGATCTTCTAAATCGGGATGCCTTAACCAAGAGACAGCTTCATTATCTTTTAAGAATTCTAGCATCATTTTCGTATTTTCTATATGCTTTTTCATTCTCAGAGAAAGTGTTTCTATTCCTTGTAAAATATAAAATGCGTTATTTGGAGATAATGATGGTCCAAAATTATACATGCCTTCAGCTCTAATTTTGGCAGTTAGTGCAGATGGTCCAAATTCTTCCCAAAAACTTATTCCATTCATAGCAAAATGGGGTCCTGATATTGTTGGAAATTTTTCTTTATTTCCCCAATCAAAGTTGCCTCCATTTATTATAGCACCTCCAATTGCAATACCATGTCCACCTATCCATTTTGTTAATGAATGTATAACTATATTTGCTCCATATGAAATAGGCTTCATTAAATAAGGAGTATTAAATGTAGCATCAATTGCTAGAGGAACATTTTTTTCCTTACATATTTTAGCAACTTCAGGCACATTCATGACATCTAAACCAGGATTTCCAATAACTTCTCCAAATACTAATTTAGTATTTGGCTTAATTGCTTTTTCAATTTCTTCTAAGTTATTTGGATTGACAAATGCCGTTTCAATTCCAAACCTTGTCATCGTATGCTGAAGTAAATTAATATTAGCGCCATACATTTTATTTGATGCTACAATATGATCTCCACTTGAACATATTGCTGTAACAACTAAATGCATAGCAGCCATTCCGCTCGAGCAAGCAACACAACTTACACCTCCATCCAAAGAAGCTAATCTCTGCTCTAAAGTCGCTATTGTTGGGTTTGAAATTCTTGTATATAAATGTCCACCTACTTCCATATTATATAATGCAGCAGCTTCATCGGTATCCTTAAAAACATAGGATGTAGTTTGATAGATAGGAACAGCTCTTGAACCAGTTTCCTTATCAGGCACATGCCCAGAATGTAAGGACATAGTATCGAATTTATATTTTTCGCTCATTTTTTAACCTCTATATGATTTTTCCTTATTAAATTTCTTTTAATTTTTCCAGTTGTTGTTAATGGTAATTCCTTTACAAATTCTACAAGCCTTGGATATTCATGAGCTGCTAGATTTTGTTTCACATGTTCTTTAATTTTATCTTTTAAGTTTTCATTTTTGTTTTTTAGTAGAGATTTTTCTCTAGGTACAATCACAGCTTTTATTATTTCTCCTCTTAATTCATCTGGAACTCCAATTACAGCTACCATTTCAACTTCTTGAAGTGATAGTATGGTATTTTCTATCTCAGTTGGGCCTATCCTATATCCAGAACTGTTTATTAAATCATCTTTTCTTCCTTTAAAATAAAAATATCCTTCATTATCAACTGTAGCATAATCACCCGTGTGTAACCATCCATCAATAATTTTCTTCTGAGTTTCTTTATCATTATTCCAATAGCCTGAAAAAATTGATGGGGAATTACTTTGAACAACTATTTCACCTTCATCATCACTTTTTGAAATAAATGTTCCATCATCTTTCATTAATTTTACTTTATGTCCTGGTACAGGTCTTCCAATTGAACCAAGTTTTTGCTTCATTATTAGTCCATTGTTAGAAACAGTTAAATTACATTCTGTCTGACCGTAGAATTCATTGATCCCAACATTCAAAATTTCTTTTCCCCAATTTAATAACTCTTCACCTAAAGCTTCGCCACCTGATCCTACAGTTCTTAAATGGAGTTTGTCTCGTGATTTATATAGATTAAATGATTTCATCATTTTTAGAGAGGTTGGTGGTAAGAAAGTATTTTTAACTTCAAACTTTTCCATTAAATCAAATGTAAATTCTGGATCAAATTTTGAACTTCTAAAAGAAATAACAGGTATACCAAAATAAAGAGAAGGTAATAAAACATCAAATAAACCACCTATCCACGCCCAATCCGCTGGTGTCCAAAAACAGTCATTATTTGAAAGATCAGAAGATAAAAATTCGTGAGGCATTTCTACACCAGGAATATGCCCCAATAAAGTTCTATGTGGTAAAAGAGCTCCTTTTGGATCACCAGTTGTTCCAGATGTATAAATAATTAAAGCAGGATCTTCAGAATTAGTATTAACATTTTTATATTCGTCTTTAGATCTATCTAACAAGCCATCAAAAAATAATATGTCATTGTCACTTTCTTTTTTGTCAGTACATATAATATGTTTTAATGACGGAAGATCATGTTTAATTTTCATTAATTTTTCTAGTCCATGTTTGTCGCATATAACAGCTGATGCCGATGAATCGATTAGTCTAAATTTCAAAGCATCGATTCCAAATAAATTAAATAAGGGGATTGAAATTTTTCCGCTTTTAAAACATGAAATATGACTTATTAAGGTTTCTGGACACTGTCCTAAGATAATACCAACTCTATCATTTTTATTTAAATTCAAATTATCTAAAGCATTAGCTAATTGGTTGGATTTTTTTTGAATAAATCTAAAAGATAAATTTTCAAACTCTCCATTATATTTTAAGTTTTTTAAAGCTATACGATTTGTGTTAGCAAATTTATCAATAGTGGCACTTGCTATGTTAAACTTAGGGGGGATATTTAAATTAAATGTGTTATAAAGATGATCATAATTTAGAGATTTTGGTAACATTTTTAATTATCATGTGACTTCATATATATTTTTATTGTAATATGTTAATAAGTTAAAACAAGCTTGTTAATTTTATTATGAAAATTAAAAAACTTCAAAATTTGAATACTATTGAACTTTCAGATTGTTATACCAAATCATCAGACTTAGCTCTTATGAATGGAGTGCAGGCACTTGTTAGACTTTTATTAGAACAATCACGCATTGATAAAGAAAAAGGGTTTAAGACACAAGGTTACGTCAGTGGCTATCCTGGTTCACCTTTAGGAACTTTGGATTTAGAATTAAATAAAGCTAAAAAATATTTAAATGATGAGGGCATAGTTTTTCAACCTGGCGTAAATGAAGAATTAGCTGCAACAGCTGCTTGGGGCACCCAAATGATACAGTTGTATGATCAACCAAAAATTGATGGGGTCTTTTCACTTTGGTATGGCAAAGGACCTGGGTTAGACAGAGCCATGGATGCAATTAGACATGCAAATATGGGAGGTTCCTCGAAACTAGGCGGAATGTTATTAGCAGTTGCTGATGACCCAATAGGAAAGAGTTCAACATTAGCATATCAATCCGAACAATCTTTAATATCTGCTGGCATTCCAATATTTTATCCTGCCAATGTCCATGAAGTTGTCCCTTTGGGACTTCAAGCATATCAATTGTCAAGATATGCTGGTATTTGTGTTGGATTAAAAATAACAGCTGATACAGCAGACTCGAGTGCTGTTGTTGATTTAACATCATTAAGACCAAAATTTAAAAATCTCTTAAATATTGAAAATGTTCATATTCAAAAACATGAATCGGCTCTAGATAGAGAAGAAACTTTATTTACTAAAAGATTGCCAGCTTCAAAAAATTTTATTTTTCAAAATAAGATTAATAAAATTATAAGGGACCCTAAAAATAAAAATCTTGGAATAATTGCTGTAGGGAAAGCATGTACAGAAACTATAGATGCTTTAGAGAGTATTGGTATTACATATCCTGAAAAAAATGGTATTGGAATTTTTTCTTGTAAAGTTCCATGGCCATTAAATGGAGAGGAAATAAAAAATTTCATTAATGGATATAAAGAAATTTTTGTTATTGAAGAAAAAAGGGCTGTTGTTGAAGAACAAGTTGCCCATATTCTTTACAACCATAATCAAAAACCCATCCTCTCAGGTAAATTTGATGGGGAAACTCAAGAAAAATTAATACCTGAAATTGCAGAACTTTCTAGTGATATTATAGCTGATGCATTAATAAAAAAAATTAACTTAGACAATAATATCAGTTTAAAAAAAGTAGTAAAAAATGAATTGATCGGAGATAATCTTCCGTCTGTGGCTACGAGAAGTCCCTGGTATTGCGCTGGATGTCCCCACAATTCTGGCACAAAAATGATGGATGACGAAATAGTAGGTATAGGAATAGGTTGTCATTCAATTGGTTATTTTTTACATCCTGACAAATTAACTAATTTTAGTCAGATGGGAGGTGAAGGTGGTCATTGGATTGGAAGATCACCCTTTTCAACAAAAAAACATTCTTTTCAAAATATTGGAGATGGTACTTATGCTCACTCTGGATCACTCGCTATTAGAGCAGCAATTTCAGCAGGAACTAATATAACTTTTAAAATTCTTTATAATGACGCCGTTGCAATGACTGGTGGACAATCAGCCATAGGAGGAGGAACTCCATGGAATATTTCAAAGCAACTAACCGCTGAAGGAGTTAAAAAAGTTTTTGTTATATCAGATGAACCAGAGCAATTCTCTGAACTAAAGCTTTTTGCTGATGGAGTAACTATCGCGCATAGAGATGAAATGATCCCAATTCAAAAACAACTTAGAGAAATTGAAGGTGTTACAGCAATTATTTACGTACAAACATGTGCCACAGAATTAAGACGTCGACGAAAGAGAGGTTATGTTGAGGATCGTGAAAGGAAAATTTTTGTTAACCCAGACGTTTGCGAAGGCTGTGGTGATTGTGCAGAAAAATCGAATTGTGTTGGAGTTAAGCCTCTAAAACATTTTGATGGAGAAAAAAAACAAATTGATCAAAGCATTTGCAATAAGGATTACTCCTGTATTAAAGGATTTTGTCCTAGTTTTATAAGCATTCCTCAAAATGAAATTTTTACGGAAAACAAAAAATCTTATCCAGCTTTACCAATCTTAAAAAAATATGTTAAAGAACCAAATATATTGAATAAAGATATCAACCTAGTAATGGCTGGTATCGGTGGGACTGGAGTTTCAACTGTTTCAGCAATAATTGTCATGGCATGCAGGATTGAAAATAAATGGGCTCAAACCATGAATTTTACAGGATTAGCTCAAAAAAATGGGGCTGTGACAAGCCAAATAAGAATTAGTTCTAGAAAAAACTTATATGAAAAATCAGCTAGACTGCCTAACAAATCTGCAGATTTATTATTAGGTTGTGATGCTGTTGTTTCAGTATCCCCATTAATTACGAGAACACTAAATTTAAATAAAACTAAAGCAGTTATAAATGGTAGAGTCGAACCTGTAGGAGTTTCTGGCGTTTATACTGGAACAACAGTTGATGATCAATTATTAAAAAAACATTTAGAAAACCATTTAAACTCAGAAAATATTGAATTTATTAATATGTCTGACCTTGCAGAAAAACTAGTTGGAGACACTGTTTCTGCTAACATCATGTTATTAGGATACGGATTGCAAAAAGGTTTTCTTCCAATCTCAAGCCTTGCCCTAGAAAAAGCTATAAAGTTAAATGGGGTTTCAATACAACAAAATTTAGATGCATTTAATTGGGGAAGGCTTTTAGTTTCAAATCGATCTTTAGTTTTTAAAAAAGCTGGTCTATTAGTTGAAAAATTCAGTGATGATGATCCAAAAGTTAAAATCAAAAAATTTCATGATATGTTATCTGATTATCAAGATGATAAATATGCTAAAAAATATTTAGAAACTATTGAAAAATTGTACACTAAAGAGAAATTACTGTTTAAAAATAAATTTGATTTTAGTTTAACAAAAAATTCTGCATTAATGTTATTTCGTTTTATGAGATATAAGGATGAATATGAGGTAGCTAGGCTTCATACATCAGGCGAATTTGCTAAAAGTTTTTTAAATAAAAACATGAAAAAGAATATAAATTTTTATCTTGCTCCTCCCTTATTAAACATTAGAGACAAAAATACAGGTCATTTAAAAAAAATTAAGTTTGGTTCATGGATGTTTTATGTTTTTAAACTTTTATCAAAATTAAAATTTTTAAGGGGAACAAAATTTGATTTTTTTGGACAAACAAACGAAAGAAAAAAAGAAGTAGCTTTAGCTGAAAAATCATTATTAACAATCGATATAATCAGTAAAAATATTTCAATAACAAATTATAATATTTGTGAAGATTTAATTAATGCTACTTTAAATATTAAAGGATACGGTCACGTAAAAGAAAAAAATATCAAGATTTACGAAGAGAAATGGAATTCTTTTCTAAGAAAAATTGACCTACACTCTGTCAAAAAAGTTAGTTAATTATTTAATTAATTCTCTTAATTTAAACTTTTGGATTTTACCCGTACTTGTTTTAGGAATTTCAATAAATTGAAATTCACTTGGAACTTTAAAACCAGCTAGATTATTTTTGCAATGTATTTTTAACTCATCGCTGGTAACTTTTGAGCCTTCTCTTAATTCGACGAAAGCACAAGGTGTTTCGCCCCACTTTTCATCATGTTTTGCAACAACACCAACAGCCACGACATCAGGATGTTTATAAAGAGCGTCTTCAACTTCTATAGATGAGATATTTTCTCCACCCGAAATGATGATGTCTTTGGATCTATCTTTTAATTGAATATATCCATCTTCATGCCAAACACCTAAATCACCAGTATGAAACCATCCATCTTTAAATGTTTCTTTTGTAGCTTTTTCATTCTTCAAGTATCCTCTCATAGTAATGTTTCCTCTTGTAAATACCTCACCTATTGTTTCACCATCTTGAGGTACATTTTTTAATGTTTTAGGATCGACTATTTTTATATCTTCTTGAACAGAATAAGGCACACCTTGCCTTGCCTTCATTTTGGCTTGTTCATCTGGGCTTAAATTATTCCATTCTGTTTTCCAAGCACAAACAACTGAAGGTCCATAAGTTTCAGTTAATCCATATACATGAATTACATCTATGCCACATGATTTCATTTTACCTAAAACAGCTTCAGGTGGAGGAGCTCCAGCTGTCATCATTTTAATCTCTTGAGTTAAATCAATATTATTACTAATCAAATGATCTGCTATCATTTGCATAATTATTGGTGCACCACTTAAATGAGATACTTTGTGTTTAATTAAGGCATTTACGATCAATTCTCCAGCCGGCTGTCTAAGACAAACATGCGTCCCCGCTCTTTCAGTAATAGTCCACGGAAAGCACCAGCCATTACAATGAAACATAGGTAGTGTCCATAAATATTTTGGGAACATCGGCATTTCCCAAACAAGAGTATTTCCAATGGCATTTAAATATGCTCCTCTGTGATGATATACAACACCTTTAGGATTGCCAGTTGTTCCTGATGTATAATTTAAAGCAATAGCATCCCATTCATTTTTGGGTAATTGATAATTTATTTCTAAATCAGAAAATTTATTCAGTTCATTCTCATAATTAAGAATTTTTTGATTTTCAGCAAATTCTGAATTTTTTAATCCAGCAACTTTATCAACAACTTCTAAAAGAATTGGTTTGTTTTCAATATTTTGAACAGCTTTTTCTACAATATTAGAATATGAAGAATCATAAATAAAAACCTTAGCTTCCCCATGACCTAAAATAAAATTAATAGTGTTATAATCTAATCTAGTATTGATAGCATTTAAAACGGCTCCTGCCATTGGAATTCCGTAATGACACTCCCACATTTCTGGAATATTTGGAAGCATCACAGCTACAGTGTCATTTTTAAGAACATTATAACTTTTTAATAACTCGGATAGAGCATTACATCTTTTTGCTGCTTGTTTATATGTAAGTTTATAATCTTCATATTCTATCGCAATTTGATCTGGAAAAGTTTTTCTAGATCTTTCAAGAAAAGATAATGGACTTAAAACTGTATAATTAGCTAAATTTTGATCTAGATTTGTTTCATAAATGCTCATATTAAACTCCTTACATATAGTTTTAATATTTACACTTGATTTTATCAATATGTAATGGCATTTCTTTATAAGGAGATATTTGATATGAATTATGTTTCACCTGTAAAAGATACGAAATTTGTTTTAGAAAATTTATTAAACAATCCCTCAGCAATTGAAAGTGATTTAATGAATTCAATTCTTGAAGAGGCTGGAAAATTAGCTAACGAAAATCTAGCGCCCTTAAACCATGAAGGCGATAAAAACCCACCTAAATTAAGGCAGGACAATGAAGTTGAGACTTCACCAGGATTTAAAAATGCATTTAAAAAAATAGCCTCAGGTGGATGGATAGGAGTTTCGAGTAATACTGATTATGATGGGATGGGATTGCCATTCCGAATGGCTGCTGCCGTGAGTGAATACTGGCAAGGTGCAAATATGTCATTTGCATTGTGCAACCTTTTAAGTCAAGGGTTGATAGACGCCTTGACTCTAGTCGGTACAGATAAAGAAAAAGAGTTATACCTGCCAAAATTAATAAATGGTTCTTGGACAGGTACTATGAATTTAACTGAACCCCAATCTGGAACAGATTTAAGTACAATAAAAACAAAAGCCATTAATGACGGAAAAAATTGGAGAATAAAAGGTCAAAAGATATACATAACTTATGGTGAACACGATTTCTCTGAAAATATTATTCACTTAGTTCTTGCAAAAACTGAAGGAGCGCCTGAAGGAATAAAAGGTATATCTACATTTATAATACCAAAGTATTTAATAAATGAAGACGGTTCTTTGGGCGAAAGAAATGATTTAAAATGTATTTCTCTAGAACATAAACTAGGAATTAAAGCAAGCCCAACTGCTGTGATGTCATATGGTGATGACAAAGAAGGTGCCATTGGCTATATGCTTGGCGAAGAAGGCAAGGGAATTGAATACATGTTTATAATGATGAATAGAGCAAGATTCGATGTTGGATTACAAGGTATGGCGATTGCTGAAACTGCAAGACAAAAAGCAATTCAATATGCTAAAACACGGGTACAAGGCATACCTTTGAACAAGACAAAAGGGACACCAATAATTGGTCATGGTGATGTAAAAAGACAATTATTAATTATGCGTTCATTAACTGAGGCCATGAGAGCACTTATTCTAGTCTCAGCTGAAATAATGGAAGAAGCCGAAAAAGAAATAAGTAAAATGAACTTAGAAGCTTTTTTAATCCCTATTATAAAAGGATGGTGTACAGAATTAGCCCAAGAAGTAACCAGTTTAGGCGTTCAGATACACGGTGGAATGGGTTATATAGAAGAAACTGGAGCTGCTCAGATAATGAGAGATGCAAGAATTTTACCTATATATGAAGGAACAAATGCTATACAAGCCAATGATTTAATGTTCAGAAAAACACTTAAAGATAGTGGAGAGACAGCTCAACAAATTCTCACTATCATAAAAGATGAAGTCCAATCTGATGGGGAAATATTGCAAGCTGTTCATAAATGTGAAGAAGTGTTAGGTTTTATTTTAAATAACAGAGATGACAAAGAAGCACTCTCATGTATAAGTTTTGATTTTATGATGGGTTTTGGGTATCTCATTGGTGCCTGGCTCATGCAAAAATCTAAACTTAAAGCTGAAGAAAAGATAAACAATCAAATTGAAGATACAAATTTTTTAATGTCTAAAATAATTTCTTCTAATTTTTATACTAAACATATTTTGCCTAGATGTTTTGGTCATTTTGATATTGTTTTGGATGGATCAAAAATTATTTCCGAAACAGAAGAAGAATTTGTCTAAAAAGCAAACTTTAGGTTGATTTTAATATTTACATCGCTAGCCTATAATTAAATTGGGTTTTAAAATTTTTTTTGGGAGGAGGAATTCTTGAAAGCCAATACATACCAATATCCAGATTTTGATAAATTTAACACTTTTCCAAAATTGTTAAAGCATAGATCTGAAATTATGCCAGATGAAGTTGCTCTAAGAAATAAAGACTTAGGAATTTGGAATGAAATTACCTGGGATGAATACAATAAAATTGTTTCAGAATTAGCAATTGGCCTAAAATCAATTGGGTTTAAAAAAGGTGATGTTTTAGCATTAATTGGTGATAATAAACCTGAATGGGTTTTTTTTGAAATTGCTTGTCATGCAAACGGTGGAATGAGCCTAGGTGTTTACAGAGATACACTGGATGATGAGGTTGGATATTTAGTAAAATCAGCAAAAGTTAGATTTGCCTATGCAGAAGATCAAGAACAAGTTGATAAGTTAATTAATGTTCAAAAAAAACTAAAAACTAAAATCAAGGTTATCTATGATGACCCAAGAGGACTAGAAAAATTGAAAAATCCTAATGTGATTAACATGAGGGACCTTGCTAGTGAAGGTAAAAAACAATTAGATAAAAATAATAAAGTCTATGAAAATTTAATAAATAAAGTTTCTGGAGAAACAGTCTCTGTTTTATGTACAACTTCCGGCACAACATCTAACCCAAAGTTAGCTATGCTTCCTGCTAATAAATTTATAAATCATATTTCAAATTATCTTAAAGTTGATCCAAAATCTCATCTAGACGAATATGTTTCCGTATTACCTTTTCCCTGGATAATGGAACAAACTTATGGTGTTGGCTTTAATTTATTAAGTGGAATGAAAGTAAATTTCCCTGAAAACTCAGAAACTGCAATGGATGATTTAAGAGAAATTGGGCCAACTTTTATGTTAGGTGCACCAAGATTATGGGAACAAATTTCTGCTGATATGAGAGCAAGAATTCTTGACTCGTCAAAATTGACCCAATGGTTATTTAACAAAATGGTTGATAGAGGCTTAGATGCAGTTGATAAAGGCACTAGAGACTTTTTGGCTGACAAACTTCTTTTTTCGAGTTTAAAAGATAGACTTGGTTTTAGCAAAGTTACATCCGCCGCTACTGGAGGATCTGCAATAGGTCCAGATACTTTTAAATTTTTTCTTGCTATGGGGATACCATTAAGACAACTATATGGTCAAACTGAATTAATGGGTGCTTATACTTTACAAGACCCTCCTACTGGAGAAATGGATTGTGAGACAGTTGGTATAGC